>CAXTNS010000328.1:0-7624 GCA_964245465.1 uncultured Thermoanaerobaculia bacterium | reverse complement strand
GAAGAGGGGACGGGGGGTGAGGGTCTGGGAGGACAGGGCTTTTTTGACTCCCAGCCTCTCAATCCCTACAATGTGTGCTCCCTGAGGGGACCCCTCTCGGAGAGGTGCTGGAGTGGCCGAACAGGGCTGCCTGCTAAGCAGTTGTCCAGGGTAAACCTGGACCGAGGGTTCGAATCCCTCCCTCTCCGCCATATTTCCTTCCCACAGCCGTCCCGGCCTGGACGTTGCAAACCTCCCCTCTGGAATGAAGGCAGGGATGGGAGGTCGTGACGATGATGAGAGCTGTAAATCCCGCGACGGGTGAGCTGATCCGCGAGTATCCCGAGCACGACGAGGACGAGATGGCCCGGCGGCTGGAGCAGGCCGAGGCGGCGTTCGCGTCGTGGCGCCGGTTCGATTTCGAGGAGCGGGCCGGGCACCTGACGAGCGTCGCGGACCTGCTGCGCGAGAACATGGCCGACTTTGCCCGGCTGATGACGGAGGAGATGGGCAAGCCGATCTCCGGAGCCGAGACCGAGGTGGAGAAGTGCGCCTGGGTGTGCGACTTCTACGCCGAGCACGCGGAGAGCTTCCTGGCCACGGAGACGGTGGCCACGGACGCGTCGAAGAGCCTGGTGCGGTATGACCCCATCGGGCCGGTGCTGGCCGTGATGCCGTGGAACTTCCCGTTCTGGCAGTTCTTCCGCTTCGCGGCGCCGGCCCTCATGGCGGGCAACGTGGCGGTGCTCAAGCACTCTTCGAACGTGCCGGGCTCGGCGCTCGCCATCGCGGCGGTGTTCCGGGAGGCGGGCCTACCGGAGGGGGTGGTGACCACGCTCCTGGTCTCCTCGGAGCGGGCGAAGGAGCTGATCGGCCATCCGGCCATCCGCGCGGTGACGCTCACGGGGAGCGACCGGGCGGGCATGGAGGTGGCGGCCGAGGCGGGCCGGCGGCTCAAGAAGACGGTGCTGGAGCTGGGCGGCTCGGACCCGTTCATCGTGCTGGCCGACGCCGATCCCGTGGAAACGGGCAAGCAGGCGGCGCGAGCGCGGACGATCAACTCGGGCCAGAGCTGCATCGCGGCCAAGCGCTTCATCGTGGAGGAGGCGGTCGCCGACCGGTTCGAGGAGGAGTTCGTGCGGGCCATGGAAGGGCTTCGGGTGGGCGATCCCCTGGACCGCAACTGCGAGGTCGGCCCCATGGCGCGGGAGGACCTGCTGGACGACCTGGACGGCCAGGTGCGGCGGACGGTCGAGGCCGGCGGCCAGCTCCGCACGGGCGGGAAGCGCCTGCCGGGAGATGGCTGGTTCTACGCGCCCACGGTGCTCACGGGGGTCGAGCCGGGCATGCCGGCGTTCGACGAGGAGACCTTCGGACCGGTCGCGGCGGTGATCCGGGCGCGGGACGCCTCGCATGCCGTGGAGCTGGCGAACCGCTCCAATTTTGGTCTGGGCGCCAGCGTCTGGACAGGCGATCCCCAGCGGGGCGAGCACTTGGCGGCCGAGATCGAGTCGGGCAACGTGTTCGTGAACGGTATCGTGAAGTCCGACCCGCGCCTCCCCTTCGGCGGGGTCAAGAATTCAGGTTACGGCCGCGAGCTGGCCGAGGTGGGTATCCGCGAGTTCGTGAACATCAAGACGGTCTGGATCAAATAGGCTGCTCGCGCCGGATCGTCATCACGGGGCAGCATTCTGAGTCGAGACGCTCACCCGGGGGCTCGGGCTCCGCGCTTAGTGGTGAAGATGAAGACGTGCTGGGAGGGGAGGGTCTCGACCTGGTTCAAGAGCGTGTAGCCGCCCGCGCCCCACTCGGCGAGCACCTGCTCGGTGGACATCCGGTGCTTGAGGTTGATGTGGGAGGCCGAGTCGCCCTCCAGGCGGTACTCGACCAGGGTCACGGTGCCGACTGGGACCAGGACCTTGCGGAGGGCGGCGAGCATGGGCTCGGGCTTCTGGAACTCGTGGTAGACGTCCACGAGGAGGACGCGGTCGATCTTCCCGAGCGGGAGCTTGGGATCGGTCTCGGTGCCGAGGACGGGGATGATGTTGGTGATCCCCTCCTTGGCGGCGTACCCCTTGAGCAGCTCGAGCATCTCCGGCTGGATGTCCTGGGCGTAGACGGTGCCCTTGGGACCGACGGCCTTGGCGATGCGGCGGCTGAAGAAGCCGGTGCCGGCGCCGATCTCGGCCACGCTCATCCCTTCCCGCAGCTCCATGGCCTGGAGCACCACCTCGGGTTTTTCCAGTTCTTCGCGCCCCTCGCGCTCCAGCCACGGGACGCTCTCGAAGCTCAGTATGTTCGCGGGCTAACGTTTGGGAGCCGCCGCTGTCTTGGCGGCGGCCCCGTCTGCGGGCAGCGCTTGACCGCAGGCGATCCCCAGAGTTATGAGGAGCCAGACCAGCAGGGCTCGGGAAAGGGACGGGAAGGCGAGAGGGCGGTAGGTCATTGAGGGCTCCTGGAGTCTTCCCAGAAGAACGAATGGCGGAGGATTGCGCATTCCCAGGCCGCCTACCCCTACTCCCCCAGCGGCCGTTCCATGATCAGGTACTCCTGAACGATCTTCCCCGCCAGGAGGTGCTCCTGGAGGATGCGCTCCAGCACGGGGGGATCGCAGTGGCCGTACCAGGTGCCCTCGGGATAGACGACGGCGATAGGTCCGCCCGTACAGATGTCGAGACAGTTGGCGCGCGTCGCGTAGACGCCGCCGTTCTTCGAGAGGCCCAGCTCCTTGAGACGTTTCCTTAGGAACTTCCAGGCTTCGAGCGAGCGCTTGCGGCTGCAGCACTTGGGCTTGGTGGGATCGCAGCAGAGGAAGATGTGGCGCTGGATCTCGGCCATCCCCCGTTTCTCGGCCCGGCGGCGCTGCTTGTCGAGCTCCCTGGGAGATTCCAAGTCCTTCATGATCGAGACCTACTCTAGCAGCCGGCGGCTACAATGCGATCCATGAGAAGTCTGCGCTGGACTGTCCTCGCCGCCGCCCTTACCGTCATGGTCCTGCTCCTGCTGGGGTCCAAGGCTCCGCTGCCGGCTCCGGCCCATGCGGCGGCGGACACAGCGGAGAACCGGCCCAACATCCTGGTGATCATGACGGACGACCAGACAGTGGCGGACATGCGGGTCCTTCCCAAGACCCGCGCCCTCGTGGGGGAGCCGGGTACGACGTTCACGAACAGCTTCGTCTCCTACCCGCTGTGCTGCCCCTCGCGGTCGACGTTCCTCACGGGGCAATTCCCCCACAACCACGGCGTGGTGCAGAACTCCGGACCCAACGGTGGCTATCAGCGCCTCGACCACTCGAACACGCTCCCCGTCTGGCTCCAGGAGGCGGGCTACTACACCGTCCACATCGGCAAATACCTCAACAACTACGGGGTGGATTCGCCCGCGGCGCCACCGGGCTGGTCGCGCTGGTTCGGGCTGATCGATCCTTCGACGTACCGGATGTATGGCTACACGGTGAGCGAGGACGGCGTGCCCGTGACCCACGGCAGCGGCGCGAAGGAGTACCAGACGGACGTGCTGGCCCGAGAGGCGGAGCGGATGCTCCACTTGCAGGCCGGAGCGGGCCAGCCGTTCTTCATGACCGTGGCGCCGATCGCGCCTCACCTGGAGAGGATCAACGGCGTCCAGGTGGCTCCCCGCCCGGCTCCGCGCCACAAGGGCCGGTTCACCCGCGAGCCCTTCCCGGCGAAGCCTTCGTTCAACGAGACCGACTTGACCGACAAGCCCGCGCACATTAGGCGGTTGCCGGTCTTGAACAAGGCGAAGTCGACGAAGCAGGCCTCGTTCTACCGGGCGCGGCTCGCCTCGCTCCTCGCCGTGGACGACCTGGTCGAGCGCTTGGTCCGGGTCCTTGCCGAGACGGGCCAGCTCGACCGCACGGTCGTCATCTTCACCTCGGACAACGGCTTCCTGCTGGGCGAGCACCGCATCCCGGACCAGAAGTACTACCCGTACGAGGAGTCGATCCGGGTGCCTCTCCTCATCCGCGGCGGCGGCTTTCCGGCGGGAGCCACGGCCGGGCAGCTCGTGTCGAACGTGGACCTGGCGCCCACGATCGTGGCTCTCACGGGCGCCCGGGCAGGCCGGGAGATGGACGGCCGGCCGCTCCTCCCCTTGGCCCTCGACCCCGGGGAGGGGCAGGACCGGACGCTGCTGATCGAGGGTGTGGGCACCGGTACCGGCAAACCGTCTTTCCAAGCCGCGCGCGACAGGCGCTGGCTCTACGTCGAGTATCCAGGGGGAGACCGGGAGCTCTACGATCTGGAGAACGATCCTTTCGAGCTGAAAAGCCGGCACGCGGACCCGGCCCTGGAGGGAGTCCGGGCCGACCTCGCCGGCCAGCTCGCCCGGCTCCGTGCCTGCGCCGGCCAGGACTGCCTTTAAAGCCCGGAGAGCCAAAGCGACTTCATGAAGCGCCGGCTCGCCCGAACCAGCCGGTTCATCTGGTTCCAGAAGGCGGAGCGGCGATGATGCCGGCGGCCAGGCCGGCGAGTGATCTTCATTCTCGGGCAGCGATCCTCAAAGACGGGTGCGCTCTGGTAGACGGACGGATCCGGAGATCTGCCATATCTGCCTGTCTTACAGAATCGGCGTAAGATCTCCGGCGGAAGGAGACCGGACATGCGCGACGGCTATCCCCTGGTCGAGCTGCACCGCCACCTGGACGGCAACGTCCGGATCGAGACCGTGCTGGACCTCGCGCGGCAACACGGGATCGAGCTGCCGGCCTGGACGGTCGAGGAGCTGAGGCCCCACGTGCAGATCACCGAGCGGGAGCCGAGCCTCATGGACTTCCTCGCCAAGTTCGCCCTGCTGCGCCGGGTGATGGTGGACTACGAGGCCGTGCGGCGGATCGTGCGGGAGAACCTGGAGGACGCCGTCCGCGACGGAATCGACTACATCGAGCTGCGCTTCAGCCCCTGGTTCATGGCCGAGGAGCACGGGCTCGACACGTTCGGCGTGGCGGAGGCCGTCTGCGACGCGCTGGAGGAGGCGCGGGGGAGCGTCCCCGTCCAGGCGAAGCTCATCGGCATCATCTCCCGCCACTACGGGCCGGAGATCGGACGAATCGAGCTCGCGGCGGCGATCCGTGGACGGGACCGCGGCGTCGTGGCCCTCGACCTCGCGGGGGACGAAGCGGGCTTCCCGGGTGAGCTCTTCGTGCGCCACTTCGCGGAAGCGCGGGAAGCGGGGCTCCGCACGATCGCCCACGCGGGCGAGGCGGCCGGAGCCGAGAGCGTGCGGCAGGCCGTGCTGGAGCTGGGGGTGGAGCGCGTCGGCCACGGCATCCGGGCCGTGGAGGACCCGGCCGTGCTCGACCTCCTGGCCGAGCGCCGGATCGCTCTGGAAGTCTGCCCCACGAGCAACGTGCAGACGAGCACGGTCCGGGACTACGGGGCGCACCCGCTGCCGGATTTATTGCGGCGTGGGCTCGTGGCCACCCTCAACACGGATGACCCGAGCATCAGCGGCATCGACCTGCCCCACGAGTACCGGGTCGCGGAGGAGGAGCTGGGCCTCTCCAGGGCCGAGCTGCGCCGGCTCCAGGAGAACGCGCTGGAAGCCGCTTTCCTCACCTCCGAAGAACGTTCCGGGTTGCTCGTGACCTGCGGATATACTGCAACGTCGCGTTCATAAGTGGCTATCAGGAGGGAGATCTCATGGCGAAGAGCAGCAGCGGCAGTGGCAGCGGCAACAGCCTCGACCTTTCGAAGCTCTCCTTGGAGGAGCTTCAGACCCTGGCCCAGGACATCGAGCGGGAGATCGTGACCCGCCGGGAAGCCGAGCGGGAGCGGGTGCTCTCCCAGATGCGCGAGCTGGCGGCGAGCCTCGGTATGTCGCTGGAGGACGTCCTGCGCATGGAGCGGGGCAAGGGCAGCGGCATCGTGCCGGCAAAATACCGTCATCCGGACGACTCCTCGCTGACGTGGACGGGGCGCGGCAAGCGTCCGATCTGGGTGAACGAGGCCCTCGCCTCGGGCAAGTCGCTCGAAGACCTGGCCATCTCTTAGGAGGGCTCGCGATGCGAAAGCTTCTCTGCCTCCCGCTCGTCCTGGCGCTCACCGCGGCGGCGTGCGCCCACAACGGCGAGATCCTATGCGGTGGCCTCCGGGGGCAGTTGTGCCCGGAGGGGCAGTTCTGCGACATGCCCGGCGGCCAGTGCCATGGGGCCGACCTCCAGGGCACCTGCGTCGAGCAGCCGGACATCTGTACCAAGGAGTACAAGCCGGTCTGCGGCTGTGACGGCAAGACCTACGGCAACGACTGCACGCGCCGGGCCGCCGGGGCCCAGAAGGACCACGACGGCAAGTGCGGGAAGGGATCGTAGGGGCGGCCCTCCGTGGCCGCCCTGGATGGGCGGGCCTCAGCCGGTATACGAGTCGTCCTGCTCGATCTTCGAGAGGACCCAGTCGAACTCGCCGCTCGTGATCTTGGCGCCGCAGTGCTCGCACTGGCCGGCCATGTTGACGTCGAGCGGAGCGCCGCAGTTGGGGCAGCTCTTGTCGCCCCGCGGCGCGCCCTTGACTCCGGCGCCGCGGATCAGCGTCCAGTACTCGGAGTAGAAGCGGTCCCTCTTGGGGTCACCGGAGACCACGTCGCCCGTGGTCTGGCGGACGGTGTAATCCCGGCTCGATCCCCACAGGCGCACTGTGAGCGAGTCGTAGTGGCGGTCGCGGAGGACCTTCACCGTCTTCCACTCCACGATCCGCATGCCTTCGAGCGCGTTGCGCAATCCCTGCCGCTCATAGGCGGTGACCCAGTACTTCAGGTAATCGAAGAGCCCGTCGGAGACGTAGGGCCGGGCGCCACCCAGGTCGCGGCGGGACCAGGCGGCGTTGAGCTCCTCATAGATCAGGCGCAGCCGGGCATCCAGCGCCTGCTGAGTGACCGCGGGGTCTTCCCGCGCCAGCTCGACCCAGCGGGCGTTCAGGGTGGGATGGAAGATCGTGGGCCAGTTGCTCCCCACCTCCTGGACGTTCGAGGTGAGGGCCGGGGGGCGCTCCTCGATCCGGACCAGGTCGATCGCCTCGACGCTCCAGTCGAACCGGCCGCCGGAGACGACCTCCCCGCAGTACTCGCAGCGGTCGCCGCCCTCCGGCCCGAACGGCGCGCCGCAGTTGGGGCAGTTGAACGAGCGCACCTGGACGGGGGGCTTGCTGACCACGCCCACGTTGCGCATCAGGCGCCAGCGCTCCTGCACGTAGTGCGTGTGCTCGGCGCCGGCCATGCCCACCGTCATGTTGGCCTCGAACTCCAGAGAAACCACCACTTGGGGTGGTGAAGCCCCAGCGGAAACCGTAGCGGCCGATGGGATCGAGAGGTCGGTCACCCGCATGGCGCCGACCACCACGCCCGACACCGGAGCCCCTACCGGGCGGCGCTGGGCGAGGTGGCTCCGTGCGGCCGTCCCCAGGTAGGGCGAGAGGGCTTCGAGGTCGCGCTCACTGGACCGGGCCTGATGGGCCTTGGCGAACAGCGCGTAGGCAAAGTCCTCGAACAGCACCACCGAGAACTCGGAATCTAGATTGCGCACGGCGTCGAGGTCGCGCGCGGTTCGGGGCCGGGGCGGCTCCTTGGGTGGCGCCGAGTCCCAGAGCTGAAGCCCGGCCTTGCCCTTCCGCTTGTGGCGGACGTACAGGAA
>CAXTNS010000327.1:0-7633 GCA_964245465.1 uncultured Thermoanaerobaculia bacterium | reverse complement strand
GGCCGGGGTGGTGCCCAGCACCGTGGTGACCACGGCGCCGCTGCCCGCCTTCACTCTCAGCCCCCGGTCCACCGACGGGATCGCTTCGCGGACCAGATCCAGCTCCGCGATAGCCACCGCATCCTCCGCCTTGAGGCTCCTCATGAAGCCCCGCACCTCCCTGCGGGCAACCAGCCGCTTCGCCGGGGCCGGCCGCACCACCAGAAGGCTCGTGCCCATGGCCTCGATGCCCCGGAGCACCTCGCTCTGCGCTCCCTTGCCGATGGCGCTCGTCAGGATCACGGCCGCCACGCCCACGGCCACGCTGGAGAGGGCGAGGATGACCCGCAGCCGGTGAGCGAGGAGAGCCCGGAGGGCGAGGCGGAGGGTGCGGCGGATCTTCACCGCAAAGCTTCCGCCGGCATCAACCGCGCCGCCCGCCGCGCCGGCACCACGCCCGCCAGAAAACCCGTAACAACCGCCGCCGTAATCCCCACCAGAATCGCCTTCCACGAAAGCACGTCCCCCAGGTTGAACCGGTTCGCCACGACCTGGGCACCGATGCAGCCCACCACCAACCCCACGAAACCGCCGCCGAGGATCGCCACGGAGGTCTCCAGGAGGAACTGCAAATGAATATCCGTGGGCCGCGCACCCACGGCTCGCCGCAGGCCGATCTCGCCCACGCGCTCGTTCACGGACGACAACATCAGGGTCGCCGCCACTACGCAACACGCCAGCAGCGAGACGCCTGCCACGAGAGGCAGGAAAACGAACAACACCTGTTGGGTTTTGGCAACCATTTTCTGAACCTGGAGGGCGGTGATGATCGTGAAGTCGTCCGGCTGGCCGGCGGCGAGGGCGTGGCGCTCGCGGAGGATGCGCCGGACCTCGCGAGCCGTGGCCTGGATCTCGTCTGGATTCGCGACCAGGAACTTGGCGGATTGGATCGTATCCACGTTCAGCAGGCGGCGCAGGGCCGTCGAGATGGGGATGACGATCTCGTCGTCGCGGTCCATGCCGTGGAGATCCGTGCCGAAGCGCTCCAGGACACCGATCACCCGGAATCGGACGGAACCGATCAGGATCTCCGCGCCCAGCGGGTCCTCCCCGCGATTACCGAACAGCTCCTTGACCACCGTCTCGCCAAGGAGCGCCACCCGCGCCGAACCGGCTACGGCGGCGGCGTCGAAATACTCACCCCGCGACACGCCCCGGTCCCACACCCGCTCCGAGCGCTCCGACTCCCCGATCACACGCGCCGTGCCGCTGGCATCTCCGTACCGCACCGGCGCATCGGGATACCCCTGCTGCGGGTCCCAGGCCTCGATGCCGGGAAGCTCCTCCGCCACGGCCTCGACCTCGTCGATCGTCAGCCGGGCGGCTCCCGGACGTGGTCCGCCCATGAGCCGGCCGCCGCCCGTGATGACGAAGATGGACGAGCCGCCGAAGAGCTGGCGAACCGTCGTCAGGATTTTGCGCTCCGCCCCCTCGCCGATCGAGACCACCAGCGTCAGCGCGGCCACGCCAATGAAGCTCCCCAGCATCATGAAACCGCTGCGGAGCTTGTAACGGCCCATCGCCTTGAAACTGTGCCGGACCAGCCGTGCCATGCTCATAGATCAATTCTCCTTGCCCTTCCGATCACCAGGGATTTCAATCCCTGGCGAGGGCGGCGTCCTTGATGAGGCCGCCCCTGGTAACCCGACCTTCTTCCAGACAAATAACCCGCCCGCAATGCGCCGCCAGGCCAGCATCGTGGGTGATGAGAACGATCGTCCGCCCGGCGTCGTTGAGTTTTTGGAAAATCGTCATGATCTCGCCCGCCGACCGCGCGTCCAGATTACCCGTCGGCTCGTCGGCCAACAGGAGATCCGGCTCGTTGACCAAAGCGCGGGCGATGGCCACCCGCTGCTGCTGCCCGCCGGACAGCTCCGAAGGCCGGTGATCGATCCGGTCCGCAAGCCCCACGGCCTCCAGAGCCCGCCGGCCGAGGCCCTGAATAGACGTCCGGCCGGAGTAGAGAAGAGGCAGCTCCACGTTCTCCAGAGCGCTCGTCCGAGGCAGAAGGTGAAACGCCTGGAACACGAAGCCGATCCTCTGGTTTCGCAGGCGCGCCAGCTCGTTCACCCCCAGGCCCGCCACGTCCCCGCCGTCGAGCAGATAGCGCCCCTCGCTCGGCCGGTCGAGCAGACCCAGCACGTTCATCAAAGTCGACTTGCCCGACCCGGACGTGCCCACGATGCCCACGAATTCGCCGCGCTCGATCCGCAGCGACACCTCGTCCAAGGCCCGGACGGGTTCCCCGGTAGGCCGCGTATACGTCTTTCCAATCCCCTGCAATTCGATCATTGGATTCTCCCGCCGAGATCAATCTTCGTCATCACCGTCATCTCCGGCCGCAGAGTGCGGCTCCGAGGGGGCTCGAACCTCACCACGGTGACGTAATTGACGACGTTGTCCCGGATCTCCGCCTGCGGATAGATCGTCGTGACCCGGCCCTCGAACTCCTGACCGGGATAAGTGTCCACCGTGAACCGCGCCTTCTGTCCCGCCTGAATCCGCCCGATGTCCGTCTCATCCACATAGGCCCAAACCTCCAGGCGGTCGAGGTCCAGCAGTGTGACGAACGTCGGAGCGGCAAAGCTGGCCGCCACCGTCTCGCCCTCCTGTGTCGAGATGTTGGAGACCACACCCGAGATCGGCGCGTGGATCCGGGTATACCCGAGCTGAGTATTGGCATACTCGAGGTTCGCTTCCGCCTCTTTGAGCCGCTGCTCCGCCACCGCGCAAGCCCGTTCCGCCAGATCGAGCTCATTCCGGGGGATGAGCTGAGCGGCCCCAAGCTCGCGCTTGCGCCCCAGGTCCGCTTGTGCATACCCCCAATCCGCCTGAGCCGACTCCATCGCCGCGGCCGCCTGAGCCCGGCGCGCCAGCAGCTCCCGGGCATCAAGCTCCGCCAGGATCTGCCCCTTCCTGACGGCATCCCCAACCCGGACGAACAGCCGCCTGACAACCCCCGATACCCTGGACCCCACTCGCACCTCCGCACCGCTCATGGGCTTGATCACGCCGGTAGCCGTAACGGCCGATTCAGGGGCACGCCGCACCCGCCGCACCACCTTCTCGGCCTGAGCAGGCTCCTGCTCCCGCAACGAGAACCCCCGCGCCAGCACGAGGGCCGCGACGGCGACGGCACCGAGGATCACGAGGCTCAGGACGAGTTTCTTCATGGTACCTCCGAGGCACACCGGGACTATGGACGGGAGAGTTTTCCTGGCTGTTTCTGGAATGTAACGGAATGAAACGGAGGCACTTCAAGCCGTCCGAGGTCCATCGTCAAGATCTGCCCTTCGAAAGAGGCGCCCCGCCGTTGCGGACGGTAGAGTTACGAGGATGTCGAGGAAACGTCCCCGTAACCGCATCATGGGCGATGGCACAACGGTTCCGTAGAGACGGCCCGGTCCTGAACCGACGCCCTCTCCGGGTGCACCGCCGGCGGGCCGTCTCTTCGAAGGCAAGACCTTGCCGTCCCAGACGAACCGATTGGATCTCCAACCCCCATTCCCCGTTCATCGGATCGCATTCCCCACGGGGAATTCCTTGAAGCTCCGGGGAATGACGTCCACGGTCCCTGAACGAAGCATTCCCCGCTCCTCTTGGACCATTCCCCAGGGGGAATGAGATCCGAGAGACTCAAAACGTGTCATTTCCCATAGGGAATGAGAGCCAAACGACTCAAACGAAGCATTCCCCAGGGGGAACGAGGCCCGAGCGATGGGGAATGCTCCGTTGCAAACCTCTCCAACCCGCGCAGCCGCCTTTGCCCCTCATTCCCCACAGGGAATGCCTCGCATCCGATGGGGAATGAGGCATTCCCCGCTCATTCAGGAGCCGACAAACGGGAATGGGATCGAAAAAGCTCTCCGGATGACCCTGATCCGTCCCTGGAAGGCATTCCCCGCGATTGCGAGCCGGGGCGGAGACCTCTCCTCGCCAATCTGGAGGGGAACCAAACAGAGCCTGCCGCTAGAAGGGCTCCCCCCGTTTCTTTCCTCCGCCGAGTCCCCGCGGACGCCCTGGGAGCCGTGCACCTTATCCGACAGAGCTCTTGTCGGATCAGCGTCAGGACGGGGCGGGCCGTAGAGGCGTAAGGTCCCGCCATCAAGCACCTTGGCCGCCCGTTCTTGTTTGCCTTACCGACACCTCGATGACGAGAAACAGCCACGCGGATTGACTTGGAGTCAGGGCTGGCCTACCATGACGGTAAGTTTTCGAGAAGAGTTAAAGATAAGTTTATGGCTATTTACCCAGGTTTGTCGTTTGTCTCTTGAAGGCACTGCGATATCGGTAAGGCAGCAGTCGCTATGTCGGCGAAGCTAGGTTAGACACGTAGGAGACCCATGTCTGAACTGCCAATTCTCCAGGAGGGAGAGAATCTGCTGGTCGAACTTGTCCCCACCGATCCGCGACAGTACGTGCGAAACCGCAATCGCGTTGCGGCGATAACCGATCGCCATCTCATCTTCCTCAAGAAGAGAGTGTTTGGCGCATACTACGAGATCGTTTATGTCGCGCTCGATGACGTGCTCGAGATCGCAAACGGGCGCTCCTTTGCTTTCGCCCCTATGCTGGGGGGCCTTATCCTCGTTTCAACTTCAGCGGCGGTGATCATCTTAGCTCTCCTCGGCCAACTCACCGGACCGGGTGTCATCTTTTTCCCCTTGACCTTCGGCAGTCTCGGCGTCTCCTTGGTTTTCGGCCTCAGGCGCCGCCGCCTCACCTTTCGGTGTAAGAACGGTGTCTACCGCTGGTTATCCGCTCCTCTTCGCTACCGGGAGAGCGCTGCTCTCGTCAACCGCGTCCGCGATGTCTTCGCGCCGCGGGCAGTGGCGTTACACGGCTTTGAGAGTGCCTAACCCGGCGCCTGCAGGTGGACGCCAGAGCTATTCTCACCGTGGTGCCCTGCGGCGATTTACGACTTCGAGAATCGGTGGCGGCCTTTTACAGGCGCCACTGAGGCGCTGTCCGTTGGCGACTGATCTACAAAGGTCCAAGAAGCATGGCGAATCCGGAACACTTGGCGATCCTCGAACGAGGTGTCGAGGAATGGAACAGATGGCGGCAGACCAAGTATGACGGAACCAGTCGTTCTTTAATGGGCAGAATCGAGCCTGACCTCACAGGCTGGGATGGTCAATTTCTTCGTCAGTTCGACTTCTTTGAAAGATTTGTCCAGGAGTATTTTCCCCACCCAGGTGAAACCCGCGAGTTATACGAAGACTACTCAGCTGGCCGTCTAAGTGAAGACCTTCAACGAGCTGGATGGAGAACCCTCAATGATGCTGACCTGAGTCGGACCGACCTTAGGCGATCCAATCTCAGTGGGATTAGTTTTAGGCACGCCAAGCTGTTCCAGGCAGATCTTTCGGGGGCCAACCTGGAATCAGCGATCTTGGCTGGGGCCGATCTCCGTGAAGCCAAGCTCATTGGCACAACGCTGTCGCGGTCTGAGCTAACTGAGGCAAATCTTGCGGGTGCAGACCTTTCTGGGGCGAAGCTTGTGGACGCCAGCCTTCAGAGGGCCAATCTCACCAGAGCCATCCTGGCCGGAGCGGATTTGACTCACGCTAATATCGAGCAGGCGACCATGGTCGAGACAGTACTCAGAGCGTCGAACTTGTCTGGGTGCCGCGTCTACGGCCTGTCCGCTTGGAATCTAAACTCCGAAGACGCTATCCAAACTGACTTGGTCATCACGAAACAAGGGGAGCCATCGATCACTGTCGATAACCTGCAAGTCGCGCAATTTTTGTACCTTCTATTGGACAACGAAAACCTGCGCCAAGTAATCGACACGATAACCGTGAAGGTCGTATTGATACTTGGTCGCTTTGTGCCGGATCGGAAAGTTGTTCTTGACATGTTGCGCACCGAGCTTCGGCGCCGCAACTACTTGCCGATCGTCTTTGACTTTGAGGTTCCCGTACACCGCGATCTCACCGAAACGGTGTCTACGCTCGCGCACATGTCGCGGTTTGTGATCGCAGATCTGACCGACGCCCGGAGCATCCCACAGGAGTTGCAGAAAATTGTGCCGGCTCTCCCTTCAGTGCCTGTTCAGCCTATAATTCTTGCCTCACAGTATGAGTATGGAATGTTCAAGGATTTCTTATCCTATCCCTGGGTACTCTTGCCGTTCCGATATGAGAGTATCCAACATCTTATAGCATCACTGGAGCGAGCAGTGGTTTTCCCAACTGAGGCCAAGGCAGCCGAGCTAAAAGCGCGACGGCAGTTCCTTGAGGACGAACTTCGGAAAGCAGCGCCCAACCAGAGCGCTGCACCGGACGGCTGACGCCGCCGGTAAGCGCCATCCACTTGGGCGACACTCGGAATGAACGTGGTAGCTCGATGGGTGTCAATCGTCGGCCATCCCTTCGCCATGACCATCGTCATGGTTCTGGGGGCGGCACTGCACTTCGGCACCCCACGCGAAGCCCTCCGGACCGTGCTCCTCGTCACTCTGATATCGCTCTTGCCCGTTGCTGCACTGATGGTCCGTCAAGTCCGCAGGGGATACTGGACCAATGTAGACGCATCCGATCGCGCTGAAAGACCGCTACTCTTCGCGGCGGGTATCGTCGCCTTGGCGGTGCTGCTCGGTGCCGTGCTCGTGTTGCAGCCAGGATCCTTCCTCATTCGAGGTACGGTCGGCGTCCTGATTATGCTTGCCGTGTGTGCTGTCGCCACGAGGTGGGTCAAAGTCTCACTCCATATGGCATTTGGTGCACTCGCCACGACGATACTCCTGTTGCTCGGCTCGCCGGCAGGCTGGGTGCTGCTGGCGGTGATGCCCGCTCTCGCGTGGTCGCGGTTGGCGCTCAAGCGACACAGCCCTGCCGAAGTAGCTATTGGCTTGCTGGCCGGCATCGCATTCGGTTATGCAATCAACAACCTTTAAGCGCCCGATGGGTTGAAAAGATACCTATACGCCGCCCCAGCCCCCTCCTCTGGAGAGGAGAGGGCCGGCACAAGATCTCAGAAGAACGGCGGCGGCTCCTCGCTGCCGGTGGAGATCTAGAAGCACACGTTGCAGCTATACTTTACCGTGCCGTCCACACGATAACCGGGATTGAACGGGTCGGGACCGCAGGTGCCCGTGCGAATGACGATGTTGCAGGCCCCCGCGTATCCCCGCGATACACAGCTCTGGTCGGACACGGAGGTCAGGTTGCTGATCAGGTTGTTCTGCGCCGCGGAGCAGCTATTCCCGATGGCCGAACCGGATGCGTTGAACCGCTCGGCCTGACAAAAACAGCTTGCCTCGGCCTGACTTGGCGCAAGGACGGAGAACAAGATACCGGCCGCGAGCACGCCCACCGTGAGAACTGACTTCTTCTTCATGAGTCTCTCCTTTTGGTCGGGAGTCGCCAATATGGCGAAGCCCCTGTGCATGCCGGTACGCCAAAGTGAAGAAAACTGGATGAAGGCCGGCGGGGACGCCAGCAGTCTCAGGAGAGGGGTGGCGGGACGGGCAAGGCAGCTCTGAAGGTTTGCAGCGGAGACCAGTTGACAATCGGGGCATCTCGAGAGCAGAATAAGTTTGCGGTACAAACCTGCTCTCATAGGAGGGACCGAGATGCAGCAGTTG
>CAXTNS010000326.1:7356-7662 GCA_964245465.1 uncultured Thermoanaerobaculia bacterium | reverse complement strand
AGCATGGGCAGCGGCTGCAGCCTGGCGGTGCGCCGGCCGCTGCTCCTTTCGCTGGGCGGTTTCGACGAGGCGCTCGACCTCGGGCCGGCGCTGCCGGGGGGCGGCGACCACGACGCGCTCTGGCGGGTGCTCCAGGCCGGCTGCGACGTGGTCTACGAGCCGTCTGCGTACGCCCGGCACGAGCACCGCCGCGATATGCCCGCCGTCCGCAGGCAGATCGTGGGGCACCAGCGGGCGCTGGTGGCGCTGCTGGTCAAGTCGCTTTTCAGCCCGGGAGACCGGGGACGACTGGGCGTGCTCGCCTTC
>CAXTNS010000326.1:0-7346 GCA_964245465.1 uncultured Thermoanaerobaculia bacterium | reverse complement strand
GCTGGCGGCTGGTCAAGCCGGCCGTGCGCCTGGCCCGGCGTGCCGTGGGACGCGACCCGCTCCCGGCGCCGGTGCTGCTGCGCATGCTCTTCCACTGCTGGGCCGGCCTGTGGGCCTACCCCGCCGCGAGGGTCACGGCACGGCGGCAGCGATTGGATACGGCGCGGCGGGGACGCCTGGAGGTCGCGGAGGCCGGAGGGAGATGACCGCCGCGCCCTGGGGGGAGGTCTGGCGCGCCCGCGAGTTGCTGCGCAGCCTCGCCGCTCGCAACCTCAAGGTCAAGTACCAGCGCTCGGCCCTGGGCTTCCTCTGGACGCTGATCAACCCCCTCCTGACGCTCACCGTGCTGGCCGCCGTCTTCACGCACGTGGTGAAGATCCCGGTCCCGGATTACTGGGCCTTCCTGCTCTCCGGCTATTTCGTCTGGAACTACCTGCTCCAGATGCTCTCGACGGCGACGTACGTGCTGGCCGAGCACGCCGGGCTGCGGCGCAGCGTAGCGTTCCCGAGCGAGGTGCTGGTGCTGGGCGCCACGGCGTCGCGACTGGTGGAATTCGCCATCGAGATGGCGCTGGTGCTCACGGCGCTCCTCGCCTTCCACCATCCGGGGGGGTCGGCGGTGCCGGCGAGCTTCTCGCTGCTGCCGCTGCTGGTGGTGCTCCTGATCCTGCTGGCGCTCGGGCTGGCCCTGCCGCTCTCGGTGCTCTCGGCGTTCTACAACGACGTCCAGCACGCGCTGCCGGTCTTTCTGATGGTGCTCTTCTACGCCTCGCCGGTGTTCTACCCGGCGCGGCTCGTCCCGCCGGGAATCCGCAGGTTCTACCTCCTGAACCCCATCGCCGGTCTGCTGACGCTCTACCACGAGGTGCTGTACGAGGGGCGCTTCCCCTCGCCCGCCCTCCTGGGAGGCGTTACCGCTATCACGGTGCTTCTGTTCGTCTCGGGATATGCAGTCTTTAACCGCTACAAGACCATCCTCGCCGAGATCCTCTGAGGTTCCTGCGAGCCCTCCGGCCGTGCTCTGCCGAGCCGTGGTCAAGCGGTTCTACCACTATGAGCACCGCACCCAGTCGTTGCGGGAGGCCTTCATCCGGATCGTCCTGCGCCGGCCGGTCCACGTGCGTCGCGCCGAGTTCACCCTGGCCGGCTTCGATCTCCGGGTGGAGCCCGGAGAGGCGGTGGCCCTGATCGGCGCGAACGGCTCCGGCAAGAGCACCGTCCTGCGCCTGATCGCCGGCATCTACGCCCCCACCGAGGGGGTCATCGAGACCCGCGGTCGCGTCACCGCCGTCATCGAGCTCGGCGCCGGCTTCCATCCCGAGCTCACGGGTCTGGAGAACGTCGCCCTCTATGGCGCGGTGATGGGCCTGACGCGGCGCGAGCTCGCCGACCGACTGCCGGAGATCCTGGCTTTCGCCGACCTCGGCGACTTCATCCGCGAGCCGGTGAAGTACTACTCCTCGGGCATGCAGGCACGCCTCGCCTTCTCGGTGGCGGTGTGCGCGCGGCCCGGCGTGCTGCTCATCGACGAGGTCCTGGCCGTGGGGGACCAGACCTTCCGCGCACGTTGCCTGGAACGCCTGCGGGAGCTGAAGCGCCAAGGCGCGGCCCTGGTGGTCGTCTCCCACGACCTGGAGAACGTCCGGAACCTGTGCTCCCGCGCCCTGTGGCTGGAACGCGGCCGGGTGCGCCTGGAAGGGCCGGCCGGGGAAGTCCTTTCGGTTTATGAGAAGGAGAACGCCTAGACCATGGTCTCTCCCCCGCCGCCGATCAGCGTCGTCGTCTGCTCCCGCGATCGCACCGCGCTGCTGGAGGGATGCCTGCATTCTCTCCTCGCCCTCGACTATCCCGACTACGAGATCGTGGTGGTCGACAACGCGCCGAGCGACGGCGCCACGGAATGCCTGGCGGCGGGCCTTCCGGTGCGCTACGTGCGCGAGCTCCGGCCCGGCCTCGACCGGGCCCGCAACCGGGGTATCGCCGAGGCCCGTCACGGCCTGATCGCGTTCACTGACGACGACGCGCGGGCGGACCCCGGCTGGCTCTCCGCACTGGCGCGCGCCTTCGCCGACCCCGAGGTGACGGCGGTGACGGGGCGGGTGGCACCGGGGGAGCTGGAGACGCCGGCCCAGAGGTACTTCGAGCTGGCCTGCGGCGGCATGGGCAAGGGCCTGCAACCCCGGCTGTTCCAGAAGGAACGGATGAGGCCCGAGGAGCTGCTCGGCATCCAGGTGGCGGGTGTGGGCGCGAACATGGCCTTCCGCCGCGGCGCGCTCGAACGGGCGGGGGGCTTCGATCCGGCGCTGGACGTGGGCACGCCCGCCTGCGGCGGCGGCGATCTCGACATGTTCCACCGCGTGGTGGCCGGCGGCGGCACCTTGCGCTACGAGCCGGACGCCCTCGTCCGGCACCGGCACCGCCGGGAGATGAAGGGGCTGTATCGTCAGCTCCGCGACGACGGCCGTTCCTACGGCGTCTACCTCCTCAAGCGCTGGCGCGAGAGGGAGGTGCCGAGGCGATCGGTGGCGCGCTTCTTCCTTCTCCGCTGGGGTCCCTGGCTGGCCGGCCGCGTCGTCCTGGGTCTCCTCGGCCGCCATCGCCTGCCCTTGCCTCTCCTCTGGGCCGGCCTGTGGGGCGCGCTGCAGGCGCCATGGGCCTATGTGGCCACCTACAGAAACCAATAAAAACGGGGCGCCTCACGGCGCCCCTTAAGGAAGAACGGGGAAGACCTATCCAGGTCTATCCCTCCCACCGGGGGAGCCGGAACCAAGAAGAAGCCAGCCCCCCGGATTTCAATTCGTCGTACGCGGCGCAGAGCCCTTGGCACCCTTCCGCCTCCAACAGGCTAGACCGGAGAGGAAGCCGACCGGCAGAAGGAGAGCCCCTCAGGAGATAAGGAAAGTTTCCTCAGGCGAGCTGAGGAAAACCCTCAATTTCTTGTCGGGTGGGTTTTTGGAGGCTCTTCCCATTAGTAGTGGTACTACCCTTGCAAAGCTCCACGGCGGATTTGTTCCATATCCCCTTCATCTCATCAGGAGGAAAGTTTCATGAGCGATCGCAGGGTAGTACAACGATCTTCTACCCCCGTCCGCTGGAGCGGTCTCGTTTTCATCCTGGCCACGGGCCTCAGGCTCTTCGGCACCCCGGCTTGGGCCCAGGTAGTCCCCCAAGCGGATCCCCTGCGGACGAAGGTCGTGGCCCCGGCAGGCTTCGTGGCCACTCCGGCACCCCAGGAGCTGTCCACCGTATTGAATGAGATCAGCGCCGCTACACTGGGCGACATCTCCTCTTTCCAGGTAGCGGCTGGTCAGAATTGGAAGTTTTACATCGACCGGCGGTCCGGCGGAGTGGCTCTCGTCGAAGGCCAGGGACTCCCCTGGATCACGGGCTCCGGGACCGCCACTCTCCAGAGCCTCGAGCAGAAGGCCCGCGCCTTCATCAGCCACTATCCCAATCTGTTCCAGGTCTCCCCGTCACAACTGGTGCTCGATCCGCGGGGCTCCCAGAACCTCGGAGAGAAGAAGCAGCTCTGGAGCCTCGCCTTCCGGCAGGTGATCGGTGGCGTGCCGGTGGAGCACTCCCGGGTGGTGTTCCGGATCTCGCACGGCAACCTGGTGCAGTTCGGCGTCAACCGTATCCTGCCGGCGGGGCTCGCCACCCCCACCCAGCCGAGCCTCACGGTAGCCGAAGCCAGAGGCATCCTCTCGACCTATGTCGGGGGCCTGCGGCCGGACGACCTCTTCTCCGAGAACGGCGCGCTGCTGTGGGTGCTAAGCGGCACGGCGGACGAGGTCGGCTACACCGGACCGCTCGGCTCGGGCTGGCAGCCGAGCCTGGTCTACGCCTTCACTTTCAACCGGGTGGGATCGACGGCGGAGTGGCGCGTCCTGATCGACGCCCTGACGGGAGACGTCCTGCGCTTCGTCGACTCCACGGACTACGCGACGGTGCTCGCCAAGAGCTCCGTGCTGGTGACCAACAACTGCGCCGATCCGAGCCACTGCGTCCCCGGTACGGCGCCCGAGTTGCCGGTCGCCATGCCCAACCTGCTCCTCCAGTTCACCGGCGGCACCTGCTCGGGCAACGGCTGCTACAGCAACTCGGCAGGTGCGTTCCAGTATCCCGCGGGCGCCCTCTCCGCCACCACGATTCTCCAGGGGAAATACTTCCAGGTCGTCGATACCTGCGGGCCGGTCGCGGCCTCCAGCTTGGCGCCCAGCAACCTCGACCTGGGCACCTCGATCCCGCTGAGCCCTTTGAATACCGATTGCTTCCCGGCGAACCGGGAGTCTGATCCCGGCAGCAATCCGATCTTCGGCGGCACGGGCGACACCCATTCGGCCCGCGCCCTGTACTACCACTTGAACCTGATCAACCAGAAGTCCCGCTATTACCTGCCGAACAATTCCTGGCTGCAGGCGGCCGCCGGCCCTACGCTGGTGACCTCGAACCTGCCGCCGGCCTGCAACGCTTTCTGGCAGGGAGGCACCGGCACGCTCAATTTCATGCGGCAAACGACGGCGCTCTTCTGCAACAACACCGGCGAGGTTCCGCCGGTGTTCCTCCACGAGTTCGGCCACGGCCTGGACGAGAACGACGGCACCGGCACGGCTCCGGAGAGTGCCACCGGCGAGGCCATGGGCGACACGTTCGCCCTGCTCCAGGGACAGGAAGCGTGCTTCGGCGCCGGCTTCCGCCTGCCCGATCCCACCGACCCTGACTGGGGCGCCAGCGCCGGCTACGGCAGCCCGACGGCGGGCAGCAAATCCCGGCGGTGCACCGGCATCCGCGAGCTCGACTACACCAAGCTCTGCAGCCGCGGCACGGCCAGCGACTGCATCGCGCCGCGCGATCCCGACCCGCCGAACGGCGCGCGCTCGGGCCCGAATCCCCCGGCCGAGCCGGTGGCCGACGCCGGCACGCCGGCGCGCTGGAACACCATGGACCACGTGACGCCGGAAGGCGCGGCGGACGGACGGGCCAACTTCTACGACTGTGGCGAGCCGGAGACCACCGGCTGCGCCGGCCCGCTCAACCACGGCTGCCACTGCGAGTCCTCGATCCCTTCCCAGACCAACTGGGACCTGGCCAAGCTGCTGGTCTCCTCTGAGTTCGGCGGCAGCGTCTACCACCGGCCCCAGGGCTCAGCGGAGGTCTCCGGCTGGCAGTACATGGACCGACTGTGGTACCTGAGCCGCGACCTCGCGGTGTCGGGCTACTCCGTGACCGGTCCCTTCCCGGACGGCATGACCAACGGCTGCTCCGCGACCGACTGGTTCTCCACCTATCGGTTCATCGACGATGACAACGGCAACCTGGCCGACGGCACGCCGCACGCCGACAGCCTCTTCGCCGCCTTCGACCTGCACGGCATCGCCTGCGGAGCCGCGGCGGACCCCACCAACCAGCGCACCGGCTGCCCCGCTCCCATCGCCGCGCCGGTGGCCGCCACCTGCGGCAGCGACGCGCCCATCCAGTTGACCTGGACGGCCGCGGCGGGAGCCACCCGCTTCCGGGTGCTGCGCAACACCCTCGGCTGCGGGTTCGGCTTCACCCCGGTCGCCGAGGTCGGAGGCTCCCGGACTTCTTACGAGGATACGGAGGCCGCCCCCGGGGTCACCTACTACTACTCCGTGCAGCCGGTCGGCGCCAACGACTCGTGCTACGGCTTCGTGTCCAACTGCGTCGCCATCACACCGTCTTCCTGCACCGGAGCGCCACCGCTGGCGGCTCCCACTGGGGTGACGCTCTCGACGCCGGCCGCCAACCAGGTGCGGGTGAGCTGGAACGCGGTCCCGGGCGCGGGCTCGTACAAGATCCTGCGCAAGGCGGGCGGCTGCTCGTCCACCGGCCCGGAGGAGGCCGTCGGGACCGTCCAGGCCCCGACGACCAGTTTCCTCGACGGCGACCGGCTCGCGGCCCAGTCCACCTACTCCTACCGGGTTGCGGCGTCGGCGGCCTCCTGCGCCTCCTGCGCCTCGGCGCCCTCTTCCTGCCAGGAGGTCGTGGCGACCGGCACCTGCACGCAACCGCCGGCCTTCGCGGGTGTCCGTAGCGTGGTGACCGCCACGGCCGGTGGCTGCAAGCTCACCGTTAATTGGCAGGACGCGACGCCGGGCTGCCCGGGAGAGGTGACGTACAGCGTCTAC
Source organism: uncultured Thermoanaerobaculia bacterium (assembly GCA_964245465.1). Taxonomy (GTDB): domain Bacteria; phylum Acidobacteriota; class Thermoanaerobaculia; order Multivoradales; family UBA5704; genus DATARR01. The sequence continues at coordinate 1,197 of CAXTNS010000326.1, read as the reverse complement.
CGGAGCACGAACCCGAATTTCCTGCCGGCCGCCGACAACCTCGTGGCCTCGGGCCTAGCCGCCACGAGCTATGAAGACACCAAGATCAACAATGGGTCCCGCTACTACTACATTGTCCGCGCCACCGACGGCAAGGGCAACTCGGACTCCAATACCGTCCGGCGCTGGGAGATCCCGGTCGGCAAGCTGACGGCGGGAACGTTCAAGGACGACGCCGGGGACACCCGCATCGCCCAGCTCTTCCCGACCGCCGGAGCGAATTCATGGAGCGTGCGGGCCTCCGGCACCAACAACGCTACCAAGCAGTACGCTACCTCGGGCGAAGGGACCTACCCCTTGAATGCCTGTGAGGGTCTCGAGAGCCGGACCCTCTTCCTCGGCGCCAACCCGACGCTGAGCTTCCGCTCCCGGTACGACGTCGAGCAGGGGTGGGACGGCGGCTACGTCGAGATCGCCACCGAGGCCAGCGGCTTCTCCAACTGGACCAAGCTGCAGAACGTCAACTACCCCGGGATCATGGCCAGCCCGCTGGGAGATCCCGCCTGCGGCGGCCCCGGCTTCGCCGACGGCCAGCAGGTCTTCACCGGCACCTCGCTGCTCGACAACTGGAGCACCTTCTCGGCCTCCCTGTCCGCCTACGCGAACCAGCGGGTGCGCCTGCGCTTCCTGTTCGGCTCCGACGGTGCCACCGTTCAGAACGGTTGGTTCCTTGACGACATCCAGACCACCAACGTCCTCCTGCCGGCCCTCTGTACAGCTTCTGATTTACCTACCAAGGAGGCATCGGTGCCCGGCCCTCAACAAGTCCCTCTTCGCAAGCCCCAGGGTGGCCTCGCCAAACCCTAGGGAAAATTGAAGGGCCGCCTTCTCAGGCGGCCCTTTCCCTTTTCCAAGATCATCCCCCCATGCGCCTTTCGGCCCTCGTCTTTACGGGATTGCTGGCGGCCCAACCGGCCTTGCCAGCATCGCCTCCCAGCCTCGTCCTGCTGACGCTCGACACCACCCGCGCGGACCACCTCGGAGCCTACGGCGCTGCTGACGCCCACACCCCGGTTCTGGACGCCCTGGCCGCACGTGGCATGCGCTACGCCCGGGCCCTCACCCCGGCTCCGCTGACCCTGCCCGCCCACTGCTCCCTGATGACCGGGCTCGAACCGCCCGAGCAGGCCATCGTGACCAGTGCCGCGACGAGGGCCG
>CAXTNS010000325.1:0-7671 GCA_964245465.1 uncultured Thermoanaerobaculia bacterium | reverse complement strand
ACAGGCGGACGCCGTGGGTGTCGATACCCCGCAACGACGCTTCGAGCAGGCCGTCCACCACCCAGGAAGCGTGCTCTTCGGAAACGTCCCGCCGGAGCAGGGCGTCCGTCATGAGGCGCGCCAGGTCAGCGGCGGGGACCCTCCTCAAGAGGCGGATCCCACCTCGGCAAGCTCGCCGCGCACGAAGCGGGCGAAACGGGCGACCCCCTCCGCGATCTGCTCCCCGGCGACGTAGCTGAACGCGAGCCTCACCTGGCGCTCGCGGCCGGGAGCCAGCGCGAAGAAGCGCATGGGGCAGACCACGACGCCGTAGTCCTGCACGCAGGCCAGGAGGCGCTCGTCCGTCATCTCGAACGGCAGGTCGAGGGTGAGGAAAAATCCGCCCTCGGGCCGGTTCCAGCGTACCCCTTCCACCCCGCCGAGATGCTCTTCCAGGCTGTCGAGCATGAGGTCGCGGTTGGCCCTGTAGAAAGGGAGCTTCTCCGCCATCAGCGGGCGCAGGGAGCCGCCGGCCTCGATCAGCAGGCCGCCGGCGATGGCCTGCGTCACGGCCGAGGTGTTGACGGTCGTGAGGCTCTTGACCTTCGACAGCTCCTCGGCGAGCGGCACCCGCCTCCCCGAGGGGAGGAGCACCTGCTGGTCCGCCACCAGGAAGCCCATCCGCAGCCCGGGGAAGAGGGTCTTCGAGAAGCTCCCCATGTAGATCACGACGCCCTGCTCGTCAAGCGCCTTGAGCGTGGGGAGCGGCGGGCCGTCGTAGGAGAACATGCCGTAGGGGTTGTCTTCCCAGATCAGCATCTCCCGCTCGCGGGCCAGCTCCAGCAGGGCGCGCCGGTTCTCCATGGGCATCCGCGTGCCCAGGGGGTTGTTGAAGTCGGGGATGTCGTAGAGGGCGCGCGGCCGCCGGCCCAGGCGCCGGGCCTCCTCGATCCCCGAGAGGACCGCCGCGGGATCGAGCCCTCGCTCCCCCGTCGGGACGGGGATCATGGGGATCCCCAGGATCCGGGCCAGCCCGGGAATCCCGATGTAGGTGGGATCGCTGACCAGGAGCGCGTCCGCCGCGGGATCGATCAGCCCCATCAGGAGGATGGCCATGCCCTCCTGGCAGCCGGTGGTGACGAGGATCGACTCCGGGGCGGCGGCGATCCCCTCGTCCACGGCGAGCTGGCGCGCGATCAGGTCATGGATGACCCCGTTGGTCCGGCCGTACTGGCCGAGGCCGTTCCAGATGGCTCGCGCGGGCTGGCCCGAGGCGCGCGTCTGGTGGTCCACCCAGAGCGCGGCCCGGCCCAGGCTCCGCTCGACGTCGAAGTGCCGCTCGGAAGGCCGCCCGGGAGCGAACGAGATGGCCTTCGGATGGCGGAGCACCACCTCGTTCAGGAAATTCATCACGTCGAGCAACGGGTCGCCGAGGCAACCCTTGAGGGTGACGTCCATCCCAGCGCGCCGGCTTCAGAAGGAGTTTTTCCGCTCCAGTTGCTCGAAGAGGTTCTGCACGCTCTGGTCGGAGAAGTCGCCGCCCAGCCTCTCGATGAACTCGAACATCATCCCCGAGCCCGGGTCGCGCGCCGAAAAGATCTGCCGCAGGCCCCCGCCCTCGATGACCGTGGTGTCGAACTCCATGCCCGCGGCCTTGAGCTCCTCGGCCATCTCGGGCAGGTTCCGGACCCCGATGGCCAGGTGCTGCACACCCGCGCCGAAGTGCTCGACGAAACGGGAAACCTGCGATTCCGGAGAGGTCCCTTCGAGGAGCACCACCGTGATCGGGCCCGCGGTCAAAACCGCCGAGACCATGGCCGTCTGCTTGCCCTCGGTGCGGCGACGTTCCTTGAGCTCGAAGCCCAGGACTTCAGTGTAGAAACGGATGGATCCTTCGAGATCCCGGACGGCGATCGCGACGTGGTCGATCGAGGTGGCGTACTTCGAGAGCGCCGCCCTCACGTTGTCCTCATGGCTCATGACGGTCCCCACCTTTCAGAGGCTGACAGCTTCACAGCCGCTTTGTACCAGCTTTGTACCTATTTCAGGAAATCCTTCAACGAGAAGGTTCCCTGCGCAGGATCCGCCCCGGCTTGAGACCGGTGGCCGAGCCGCTCACGAACACCGGCCGGCCGTTCACCCAGACGCGCTCGATTCCCGTGGCGAGCGCGTGCGGGTCGGCCGTCGTCGCGCGGTCGGTCACCGTGGCGGGGTCGAACAGCACGAGGTCGGCGTAGGCGCCGGCAACGAGGCGCCCCCGGTCCCTGAGACCGGTGTGACCGGCGGCGAGCGAGGTCATCTTGCGCACCGCCTCCTCCAGGGGCAGCACCTTGCGCTCGCGCACGTAGCGCGCGAGGACGCGGGGAAAGGCCCCGAACCCGCGCGGGTGCCGGCCGTCCAGCTCGCCGTCGGTGCAGAGATTGGTGTGCGGCCAGGCGAGGAGCCGCTCGAGGTCGCCCTCCACCATGCTCGTGGCGATGACGCTCTCGACCCCCTCCTTCCCCTGTCTGCGCAGGGCCTCGGCGTCGCGGATGAGCGCCACCAGCGTCACCTCGGGCGCCTCCTTGCGCTCTCTGGCGACGTCGGCCACGGTGCGTCCCGCGTAGGAGGGGTTCGGAAGGTAGCGGCCGAGCAGCAGCCCTTCGGCCGGCGCGATCTCGGCGAGCACCTGCCGGGCCTCCGCCAGGTCCTCGAAGTTCCGCTCGGGGAAGAGCACCGTGAGCGACGAGTGCCAGTAGAGGTACGGATAGATGTCGGCCGTGACGTCGATCCCCTCCGCCCGCGCCCTGTCGAGCAGCGCCAGCAGCCGGGGCGCCTCGCCCCAGAGCTTCCGCATGGCCAGCTTGACGTGCGAGATCTGCACGGGGAGCTTCGCCTCCCGGCCGATCGCGAGGATCTCGTCGATCGCCTCCCAGAACTTCCGGTCCTCGCTGCGGACGTGGCTGATGTACCGGCCGCCGTGCCGGGCCGCCACCTTGGCCAGGTCCATCAGCTCGGCGCGGGTCGAATAGATCCCCGGGTCGTACTCCAGCCCGGTCGACAAGCCGAGCGCCCCCGCCTCGAGGTCCCGCTCCAGCAGGCGCGACATCCCGGCCACTTCCCCGGCGGTGGCCGCGCGGCGGAAATCTCCGCCCAGCACCTTCTCGCGCAGCGTGCCGTGCCCCGAGTACGAGGCCACGTTCACCGCCGCCGGAGCGCGCTCCAGGCGCGCGAAGAGGTCGCTCAACGGAAAGACGGATTCGCCATCCTGTCCGCCCACGATGGTGGTGATCCCCTGGCTTACCGCGCCGAGCGCCTCCGGCATCCCGGCCAGGTCCGAGGTGGCATGAGAGTGCGTGTCGATGAACCCGGGCGCGAGGACGAGACCCCTGGCATCGAGCACCGCCTCTCCCGGGACCGGCGCCACCTCTCCCACCGCCACGATCCGGTCTCCGGCAATGCGCAGGCTCCCCGCCCGCGCCGGAGCCCCGGTACCGTCCACCAGGCGCGCGTTCACGATCCGGAGCGTCTCCGGGACGGCGGGAGGCGAGGAGGGCTGCGAGGCCCCGAAGAGGACGGCGGAAACGAGCAGCCCGAGGCCGAAGGATCGTACGCGGCGAGGAAGGCTCAAGACTTGGATTTCAGCTTGGATTCAGATCCGGCCCGTGGCACATGGAGGCATTCTACCACCCCGGATTGTAAAGGGATTGGACGACGCGTTATCATACTCTGAGTTCCTGAAGCTCGAATTCCGAAAGAGGCGCGCAGCCGGAGGTATCCCGATGCCGAGCCCTGCCCTGCTGTACACGGTGCTGACGGAGGAGTACGAGAGCCAGGGGCTGAAACCCCCCTTCCCCAGGCGGGAGCTCGAGGAGCAGTTCCAGCGGAAGCTGCCGGAGCTCGAAGCCGAGCTCGCCCCGCTGCGGCTGACAGACCCGGAAGAGTACGAGCGCAGGCTCGACGCCGAACGGGTCAAGATGTTCTACGCCTGGCTCCACGGCAACGACGTCCGCCGCTCGGCCCTGTGCTTCTCGGGCGGCGGCATTCGCAGCGCCACCTTCGGCCTGGGCCTCGTCCAGGGGCTCGCCCGCGGCCGCCTGCTCGGCCAGTTCGACTTCCTGTCGACCGTGTCGGGCGGCGGCTATCTGGGGAGCTGGCTCACGGGGTGGATCTACCGCGAGCGGCAGAAGCTCGGGGATCAGGACTCCCAACAGGCGTTGCGGGAGGTGGAGACCCGGCTCCAGAGCCTGCCCGCCTCGCCGCTCGAGCCGGAGCCCGAGCCGGTCCGCTATCTGCGCGAGTACAGCCGCTACATGAGCCCCAAGGTGGGGCTCCTCTCCGCCGATACCTGGACCCTGGTGGGGACCTTCCTGCGCAATCTGTTCCTGAACTGGCTCGTCCTGCTGCCCTTGCTGGCCCTGGGGCTGATGATTCCCCGCGTCAGCGTCATCCTCATCCGGCTGGGAACGCGCCCATGGTTCCAGGCGAGGGAGGATGGGATCCTCCAGGCCGTCTTCGCGCTGGCGGTCCTCTTCGGCTCCTGCGCCATCGCCTATATCGCCGTCAACCGCCCAGGCCTGGGGGCGAACAGCAGGTTCCCGGCGCGCTGGCGGGGGCAGCTCTCGTTTCTCGTCTTCTGCGCCTTGCCGCTCGCTCTGATGTCCATCCTGATCACGTTGTACTGGGCCTGGGTGCGGAGCCGGGGAACGCCGCTCCAGGACCTGGAATTCACCCTCCTCACCTGGAGGATCCCTCCGCTCCTCGGTTTCGTCCTGTTCGGCACTCTCCTGCACCTGGGAGGCTTTGTCCTCTCGAGGTTCTGGGTGAAGAGCTATGTTTTCGGTGAGATCCTGGTCACCGTGCTGACCGGAGCCCTGGGGGGCCTCGTGGCCTGGCTCGCCGCCTCGCTGATCTTCCCCAACGTCACTCCGGGGCTCGTCTCCGAAATCTACGCCTGCGCCGCGGCTCCCCTGCTGCTCTTCCTGTTCCTGCTCGCCGCCACCCTCTTCGTGGGCCTGTCGAGCTATTACACCTCGGACTCCGACCGCGAATGGCTGGCGCGCTGCGGGGCCTGGCTCCTGATCGTGATCCTGGTCCGCATCGTCCTCTTCGCCATCGTGCTCTTTGGACCGGTCGTTCTGCTCCAGGCCCCCGCCTGGATCTCCTCCGCGGTCGGCGGGATCTCCGGCCTGATCACCCTCGTCCTCGGGCAGAGCGCGCGGACGAAAGGGGCGAAGGATCAGCAGCAGAAGGGCGAGCCGAGCGCGACTTCGATCGTGCTGGACAAGCTCCTGTCCCTCGCGGCCCCGGTCTTCGCCGTCTCCATCCTGGTGATCCTCGCTCAGCTCACCACGATGCTGATCCGCTGGCTCGCGGAAAGCTATTACCAGGCCCGAGGCCCTGTCTGGTCCGGCCTTCCGGGCATCGCCAACGACCCCACGCTGATGCCGTCGAAAGTCGTCTATCAGGCTCCCTGGTGGATCGTCGTCCTGGTGTCCCTCCTCTGCGCGCTGGTCGGCGGGATCATGGGCTGGTTCGTGGACATCAACCAGTTTTCCCTTCACGCCGCCTACCGCGACCGGCTCATCCGGGCTTACCTGGGGGCCTCGCGAGGCAGCCAGCGGCTGCCGAACCCGTTCACCGGATTCGACGAGGAAGACAACGTCCAGATGAAGGCGTTACGGAACAACCGCCCGTTCCATGTCGTCAACATGGCGCTCAACCTCGTGGGCGGCAAGGACCCGGCCTGGCAGGACCGCAAGGCCGAGACGTTCACGGCCTCACCGCTCCACGCCGGCAACTTCCGCCTGGGCTACCGGGACACGGCGGAGTACGGCCTTCACCGGGGCCAGAAGGACCGCGCTCTCTCCCTGGGCACCGCCGTCGCCATTTCAGGCGCCGCGGCGAGCCCCAACATGGGCTACCACTCCTCGCCCGTGGTCACCTTCCTGCTGGCTTTGTTCAACGTGCGGCTAGGCTGGTGGCTCGGCAATCCGGGCACCGCCGGCGACCGCACCTTCAACACTCCCGGTCCGCGTTTCGCGCCGCGCGCCCTGTTCGCCGAGGCCTTCGGGCTCACGGACAGCGAGCACCCTTACATCTACCTTTCGGACGGCGGACATTTCGAGAACCTCGGGCTCTACGAGATGATCCTGCGGCGCTGCCGCTTCATCGTCGTCTCGGACGGCGGCCAGGACCCTGACTTCGCCTTCGAGGACCTGGGCAACGCCCTCTCCAAGATCCGCGTCGACCTGGGCGTGCCGATCAGGTTCGGGAGGATTCCGCTTCGCGCCCGGCCCGCCGAGCACGAGAGCTACGACCCGGCACGGGACGGGCAGGCCGCTCTCTCCCTGCAGTCCTACTGCGCCATCGCCCGCATCTGTTACTCCTGCGTCGACAACGTGCCTGGCGGCAAGGCCGAAGACGGTATCCTCCTGTACGTCAAACCGGCCCTCAACGGCTCGGAGCCGGCCGACGTCTTCCACTACGCGCGGCTCCATCCGCAGTTTCCCCACGAATCCACCTCCGACCAGCTCTATACCGAGTCGCAGTTCGAGAGCTACCGGGAGCTGGGCTGGCACGTCATGCGGACGATCCTCGACCAACTCCCCGCGGGCGGAACGCTCGATCAGCTTTTCGACGCGCTCGCGCCCCAATTGGGGAAAATGCCACCCTGCAACTAGAGACAGACAGCCTTTCCATATGGAATCCCTTTGAAATTATAGGATAAGGAGCCCCAGAGCTCGCTGTCCGTCGCAGTTTCATATGGAAGGTGGATGTTTTCATATGAACAGGGCTCCCAGAGCCGTCGGTACCCCTTGTTTTCATATGAAAACCAGAAGATTTCATAGGAAAAGCTGACCGAACGACCCTGGCGGAACCCCAAACCTTCCCTTGGGCCTCCTGAAGGCCGCGCCGGCTGGTTAATCCCTATGAAAATCTCTCCATTTCATATGGAAAGTAGCTTCGCCAGTCCCGGCGGAACGTTCGCTCCGGTATTTCGGAATTCCGCCCCTATGAAACCGAGGGCTCTCCAGGCTTCAGGTTCGTCTTTTCCTATGAAACGGTGTTCAGTTCATAGGAAACGTCGTCCCGGCAGTCTCACGGACACGTCCGCCCTCTCTCAAACCTTCGTCTCCACCACCGTCCGCGGGTCGTTCCGGTTCTCCCGCCACGCCGGGTGGTTCACGTGGAATACATGGTCTCCGTTGAACGAGGCCACCGCGGCGTCGAAGGTCATGGTGCCGATCCTCTTCCAGTTGGTGATGTCGCGGCGTTCTTTGACCGGGAGGCCGTGGGTGGTGCCGGTGTCGGAGGTCTCGACGTCGAAGACGAGCTTGCGTTTCGGCACGGGGTCGCCGGGGTCGTAGATGTGGGCCATGATCTCGTCGCGGAAGTCGAGGTCGTCGCCGGGGATGACGGGCTGACCCGCGGCCACGGTGAGCTGCATGAACTCGGGGGCGCGCGTCGGCTCGGCGGGCGGTTTCCCGAGCTCGGCGATCGGATAGACCTGCCGGATGGTCGGTTTTTTCTCGGCGATGTTGAGCACGAGCCCGGTCAGGAGGAGGATCGGCATGCCGCTGCCGCGGCGGGTGGCGGTGGTGTTCGGCGCGTTGCGCAGCTTCGCTCCGTTGATGGTCGGCGTGTCCTCGCCGCCGATGTCTTCCTGGGTGATGAAGCTCGCGGTCGGCAGGGGCTCGGGATGGTTTGGAT
>CAXTNS010000324.1:7197-7674 GCA_964245465.1 uncultured Thermoanaerobaculia bacterium | reverse complement strand
GAAGGCCTTCTCCGTCCGGCCGGACGTGGCCCTGATCGACATCGGCCTGCCCGGGCTGGACGGCAACGAGGTGGCCCGGCGCATCCGCTCCATCCTCGGCAGCGGCGAGATCGCCCTCATCGCCATGACCGGCTATGGCCAGCCCGAGGACCGCCGGCGCGCCCTCCAGGCGGGCTTCGACTACTACCTGGTCAAGCCGGTGGACCCCACCGTCCTCACCCATCTCCTGGGCGAGGCCGCGTACCGGGGCTACCGCGGCAGGAACCGCGGCGAGTCGGCGGTTGCCTAGAAGCGCGCCTAGAAGTTGAACGTCTGCAGCTTGGCCAGGGTGACCAGCACGAACGGCATCAGGTTCGTGTTGATGAGGTCGTGGACGCTGGCGGCCCAGCCATAGCCGTCCCGCAGGTCGAAGACCTCCATCGCCACCGACACCAGGATCCCCGGAATCAACGCCGAGTAGGACGTCATGCGCCGGCG
>CAXTNS010000324.1:0-7187 GCA_964245465.1 uncultured Thermoanaerobaculia bacterium | reverse complement strand
CCGAACTGGTTCACGAGGCGGAGCACGATCAGCGCCGTCAACAGGCAGAGGAAGCCGATGTAGACGTGGATGGCGTCCTTGGTCAGCGGCATGGCCGCCAGGATCCAGAGCTTCAGGAGCTGGTAGTTCGATTTCATACGGTGGGTAAAAGCCTATCGCACCCAGCCCTACAGCCGCCGGTGCCGCGCCACCGGAATCGCCTGCCTCACCTTGGCCATTCGCTCCAGGTCGATCTCCGCCAGAGCCAGACCGGGGCCGTCCGGAGCCGTGGCGGCCGGGATTCCCCAGGGATCGACGATCATGGCATGCCCCCAGGTGTGGGCGAGCCCGCCGTCGTCGTGCCGGCCGTGCTGGGCCGGGGCGATCACCCAGCACTGGGTCTCGATGGCGCGGGCGCGGATCAGCGGCTCCCAGTGGTCCTTGCCCGTGGCGAGCGTGAAGGCCGAGGGGATCATCAGGATCTCCGCCCCCTCCTCTACCAGCTTGCGGTAGAGCTCCCCGAAGCGCAGGTCGTAGCAGATGGTGAGGCCGAACCGGCCGAGCGGCGTCTCCACGACCGCCGTGCCCTCGCCCGGCTTGCAGGTGGCCGACTCGGCGAAGCGGACCCCGTTGGGCACGTCCACGTCGAACAGGTGGATCTTCCGGTACGTGCCGAGGATCTCCCCCTCGGGCGAGAACAGGACGCTGGTGTTGTAGCAGCGCCCCGCCTCGCCGCTCTTCTCGTTGAACGAGCCCAGCAGGAGGTGGATGCCGAGCTTGCGGGCGAGCTCCGCGAAGCGGGTGCAGGCCTTGCCGTCGAGCGGCTCGGCGCGCCGCACCTTCTCCTCGTGGGGACCGAGATAGTTGGTGTTTTCCGGCGTGGCCACGAACCGGGCGCCATACCCCGCGGCGCGCTCGATCAGCGCCCGGGCGCTCTCCCAGTTGGCCTCTTCGTCGGACGTCGAAGTGAGCTGGACGGCGGCGGCGAGAAACATGGGGGGATCTTGTAGCACAGTCCTGACCTCTCTGTGACCCTGGCGTAACTCGGGCGTGCGACTCTGCCACCGGAAGGAAAGAACCTTTGAACGTCATCACAACCGTTCTGACCGTCCTCGCGGCGATCTCCCTGGCGCTCACCCTGGCCGCCGGCGGCGCCACGCTGGCCTTCCTGGCTCGCCGTCTGAAAACCTCCACGGTTCTGCCTCCCCTCTCCATCCTGAAGCCGCTCAAGGGCGTGGACGAGGGATTGTTCGAGAACCTGGCCTCTCTGGCGGAGCAGGACTACCCGGACTTCGAGCTGATCCTGGGCCTCGAAGACCCCCGCGACCCGGCCGTGGCCGTGGCCGAACGGCTGATTGCGGCGTTCCCCCAGGTGTCCATCACCCTGGTCCGCGGCGCCGCGCCGCTCGGATACAACCCCAAGGTGACCAACCTGGCCTCCATGGCTCCGTGCGCCCGCCACGAGCACCTGCTCATCTCGGACTCCAACGTCCGCGCCCGGCCCGGCTACCTGCGGGCCATGGCCGCGGAGATGGCCGATCCCCGCGTGGGCCTCGTCTCCAGCGTCCTCGTCGGCACGGGGGAGCGGAGCCTGGGGGCCCTGCTCGACAACCTGCAATTGAGCTCCTTCGTGGCCGCCTCGGTCTGCTCCGCGCACCTGGCGGGCCACCCGTGCGTGGTCGGCAAGTCCATGCTCTTCCGCCGCCGGGACCTCGCGGCCCTGGGCGGCTTCGAGGCCGTCAAGGACGTGCTCGCCGAAGACTACGTCCTGGGCCGGGCCTTCGCCCGCGCCGGCTTCCGCGTGGCGCTCTCGGGCCATGCCCTACCGGTCCTCCACGAGAAGAGGACGATCGCCCAGTTCGCAGAGCGCCACCTGCGCTGGTCGCAGATGCGGCGCCGGCTCTCCCCGGCCTACTTCGGCGAGCCGCTGCTCAACCCGATACCCTTCCTGCTCGCGCTGGCCTTCGCCGCGGACGGTGCCCTGGCGGTCGCCGCGGTCGCCGGGATCGCGGTCAAGGCCGCTCTGGACCCCCTGCTCGCAAGGTCGCTCCGCGGCGAGGCCCTGCCGTTGCGGTCTCTCCTCTGGATTCCCGTCAAGGACCTGCTGATCGCCGGCATCTGGAGCGCGGGCCTCTTCCGGCGGACGATCTCCTGGCGCGGCAACCGGCTGCGGGTAGGGGCCGGCAGCGTCCTGACCCCGGTGGAGGAGATCCCGGGCGAGCTCCAGCAGGAGGCGGCATGATCGAGCAGGCCCTCTGGAAGCGGGTCGTCTCCATCGATCAGCGCCTGCTCCTCTCCGTGCGGCGCTGGGAGTCCCGCGCCATGACGCGCCTGATGCGCTCGCTCACCCACCTGGGGGACCCGGCGAGTTGGATCGTCCTGGGACTGGCCCTGAGCTTTTCCGGGCCCGGGGGATCGCGCTACTTCGCCCTGATCGGCACGGCCGCGGGCTTCGCCCTGACGGTCTCGCAGCTCCTCAAGCGCGCCTGCTGCCGCCGGCGTCCGGACTGTGGCATCGGGGGCTTCGCGGCCCTGACGGAGAATCCGGACTCCTTCTCCTTCCCCTCGGGCCACACCTCCGTAGCCTTCGCCGTGGCGGCGGCCTTCGCGGGTCAGCCCCTGGGCGCTCTGATCCTCGTGCTCGCGATCGGCATCGCCATCTCCCGCGTTTACCTCGGCGCCCACTACCCCCTGGACGTGGCCGCGGGCATCCTGGTGGGCACCCTGGCGGGCACGGCAGCCCAGCTCCTGATCGTCCAATACCCGCTGCTCCAGCTCATCGGGTACGCTACGCTGGCTCTGTGACGCCCCAGTCGGACCTCCCCATCATCTCCTCTGTCGAGATGGGCTACGGCCACCTGCGAGCTGCCCATGCCCTGGCTTCGGCGTTGAGGACGACCATCCTCCAGGTCGACAAACCTCCGCTCGTGGTGTCCGAGGAGCTACGCCTCTGGCAGGCCTCGCGCCGCTTCTACGAGATCACCTCGCGGGCCTCGCAGATCCCCGTCCTGGGCGCTCCCCTGCGCTCGCTGCTGGAGTCCCTGACGAACATCCCCCACCTCCACCCGCAGCGCGACCTCTCCGCGCCCAACTTCCAGGTGCGCTCCCTCCACCGGTTGATCGAAAAAGGCCTGGGCCGGGGTCTCGTAAACCTCCTGAAATCTTCCGGCGCCCCGCTGATCACAACCTTTTTCGTACCGGCCCTGAGCGCTGATTTCCACGGCTGCGACCGCGTCTACTGCGTGGTGACGGACGTAGACATCAACCGTTCCTGGGTGCCCCTCCATGCAGGGAATTCAAAGATCGTCTACCTCACTCCGAGCTACCGCGCCGTGCACCGCCTGCGCGCCTACGGCATTGCCCGCGAACAGATCAAATTTACGGGCTTCCCCCTCCCCCACGAGCTCGTGGGAGGCCCGGACCTGACCGCCCTGCGCAAGAACCTCCTGGGCCGCCTCGTGCGCCTCGACCGCAAAGGAGTCTTCCGCGACCAGGCCCGGGGCGAGATCCATCACTTTCTAGGCGACCTCCCCGTCGACCAGGAACGCCGTCCGCCCCTCCTCACCTTCTCCGTGGGAGGAGCCGGAGCCCAGGCCGATCTCGCAAAACCCTTTCTGAAAGGCATCCGCCCGATGATCGAAGAGGACCGCCTGCGCCTCTGTCTGGTCGCGGGAGTGCGCTCCGTGATCGCCGCGAAATTCCATCAATGGATCCGCGAAGCCGGTCTCGAGCACCGCCTGGGAAACGGCGTGGACGTCTTCTGCGCCGCTGGCATGGAAGACTACTTCCCCCGCTTCAACGCCCTCCTGGCCGAGACCGACGTCCTCTGGACCAAGCCGAGCGAGATGACCTTCTTCTCCGCCCTGGGCCTGCCCCTCATCCTCTCCGACCCCGTGGGAGTCCACGAGCGCTACAACCGCCGCTGGGCCATCGAGAACGGCCCCGGCCTGAAGCAGAGAGACCTCCTCCACGCCGAGTACTGGATGCGCGAGTGGCTGAACGAGGGGACCCTGGCGGCGGCGGCTTGGTATGGGTATATGAGGATGCCGAAGTTCGGGTTGTACCAAGTGTTGGAGGCGGTGGGGGGACAGAATGATCTTGTCTTGCCTGAAAAAAGGCAGTAGCGTTCATCCATGGCAAAACGCACCGTTACAGTCCGCTCAGTTCCCAAGGATCAGCTCGGGTTCCACCACCCGGAGATGCAGGCTCGCATCGCTCGGGCGGAAGAGGACTTCAAAACAGGCCGCTTCACGAGAACGAAAACTCCCGAACAGGCCCAGGCCTTTCTCGATGGATTGAAGAAGAAGAAGTAGCTCGCGGGTTAGAAAGGTTTTGAGCTCGCTATCTCTGCCGCCGCACATTCTTCCACCAGCTTCGTCACCTCCCCAGGCGTGTGTGCCCGCCGGTAGTCCCAGCGGCCCCAGGTCCCGTCGGCATTGACGGCGCTCACCCACCGGTGGGCAGCCTGGACCTTCACCTCTTCGAGCGGATCGAAGCCCTTGATCTCAAGGATGAGGTGATGCCCGGACGCAAGGCGGACCAGGAAGTCAGGCTGATACTCGTGCGGCTGTCCGTTGTAAAGGTAGGGGATGGCGAACCCCAGACCGGCGTTCTTGACGAACGCCTGGACTCGCGGGTGGCGGTCGAGTTGCTCGGCGGCTGACTGTTCCCATCGCCCGGTGTCCGCCACCATGTAATTCAGATGGCAGCGGTTCACCTCCCGCACCTCCCGCTTGGTCCAGAAATCTACCTCGGCGGTCGTTCCCGGCCCGCGGTGGCGCTCGAAGACCGGCACTTCCGGGGCTTCGCCCTGGCTCGTGTCCGGATGGAGTGCACCGAGAAGGGTTTCGATGATCCAGCCGTAATAAGGGGAAAGAAAAGCATCCGCCCTTTCAGCCGGAGGGATCGGCACCACCTTCTCGTCCAGGTAGCGGCGGACGATCTGGGCAAGCTGTGGGAAGAGGACGTGTGACGGCATCTCGCAAGTGGGCCGGTTCACGTAGGCCCGCGTCAGGTCGCGCGCCATCTCAAAGGCCAGGGCCTGGAGCCGCTGGTCCTTGCGATAGGGGTTGAGGGTCAGGCTCTCGAGCCGGCCTGGGCCGTAGAGAGATGGACGGCCGGTGTTGCTGGGAAGTGAAGCCTTCACCTCGACCTCGGGCGGGATCTTCATCGGATCGAGCCGCAACCGGGCCACCGTCTCCCAATCCACCCGCAGCCGGTTGCGCACGGCCTGCGCGTATCCCTCGACGCGGGGAAAGCGGATCTCGTACGCGGCCTTCTCCGGCAGCGCCCGCACGTGATGGCGCACCGAGGGGGGCGGCGCCGGGCCTGCCGGGTTCTGCTTGAACGGGATGACCTCGAACGGCACGCCGAAGACCTTGGCGACCTCCTCGCTCAGCTTGCCGTCATCCCCCACCTCGTAGCTCGTCCGGCGCAGGCCGCGGCCCACCACCTGCTCGCACAGGAGCTGCGACATGAAGGGCCGCAACCCCACGATATGGGTGACGGTGTTGCAGTCCCACCCTTCAGTCAGCATGCCGACGCTCACGATGCAGCGCACGTCCCGTCCCGGCGGATGAAGGGGCCGGCCGAGCTTCTCCGCCAGCTCCTCGAACCCTTCCGGATAGATCGGGCGGCCTACTTGGTCTTTGGGCCACTCGATCCGCCCCACGGTGTCGAGCGTCAGGCGCATCCAGCGGTCCCGATCCGTTGCCTGGCCGCTGTCCGTCTCGTGCACCACCTTGGAATCCACCCGGATCGTCACCTCGTGGCCCTTTTCGGGGACATTGCGGAACCAGGGCAAGCGGGCCGGAGGCACACCAGGGGGCGGCTGGTCGAGCGCCAGCCATTCGAAAAGCACCTTGGCAATCCTTGTGTTCTTGGCCACCAAAATGAAGACGGGCGGCCGGGAATCGTCCGGCCGCGTCTGTGCCCATTGCTCCGCCAGCTCCTCCCACATCCCGCCCAGCATGACGATCGGAGTGTTGGCGTACTTGAGGACCGCCTCCGGCTTGGCCGCCGAACGCTTGCCGCCTCGTTCGGCCGGAGTGAGCTGCTTCAGGATCCAGCGCCAGATGTTGAAGTACCCCGGCACCTCGGAGCCCGTGGAGTCCCGCACCGCAAGCTGCGGCACCTTGACGAGCCCCGACTCGATCGCATCGGTGAGCCCGAAATCGCTCACCACCCAGGGGAAGAGATGGTGCGACGCCTGGCCCACCCGGCCGAGGAAATACGGCGTCGCCGAGAGATCGACGCAGAAGTTGATCTTCCGCGCCTTGTGGATGCGGTCGAGCCCCTCCACCCAGACCGTCGCTTCCTTGGCGTTCTCCTCGTCCTCGCTGCGCTCCTCCTCGTCGAGCAGGGACTCGTCCTCGTCGCCGGCCTCCGGACGGATGCGGTAGGCGTGGTGGGCCTCGTCGTTGAACACGAGGAGGTTCCCCTTCTCGCCCAGGTCGCGCCAGAGAACCCGGTGGACCAGAGCCCGGTCGCTTTCCACCCAGCGTTCGCTACGGGCCTTGACGCTCACCAGGTGTCCCGCCTCGTCAACGTTACGTTCCAGGACTTCGAGCTGCCCCGCAGCTTCGAGCGCTCCCAACTGCTCGAGCGTCATGTAGCGGCTGCCCCGCGCCGTCGTGGTCCTGGCGCCGATACGGATCGTCTCCTGCATAGGGACCCGCCGGCCCGTCTTCGCTACCTTTGCTGAAACACCCCCCACTTGGGAGGTCTGCGGCTCGAAGACGTGCCAGTTGGTGACCAGGACACGCCCCTGTGTGAGCTGAGGCATGAGATGGGACGGCACAAGGTCGCGCGTGCGGTAGAGGCTCGCCTCTCCCAGGCGCGGGTCGAGCTCCGCCAGCCGGTTGCGGATGGTGACGTTCGGGCAGACTACGAGCACGGCGTCGGAAAAACGGGAGTCGCCGCGATCGTTGACCTTGTTCAGGATGCTCCACGCGGCGAGCATTCCCATCACAGTCGTCTTGCCCGTCCCTGTCGCCATCTTGCAGGCATAGCGCCGGAAGGCGTTGATCCCTTCCTGCTGGCGCTCTGCGCTCGGCTCGTCCCATGGGATCTCGATCCCCTGCCGGAAATCCGCCCGGGCCTCAACAAGGAAAAGGATTGTCTCGACCGCCTCGATCTGAGCGAAGAAAAGCGGAAAACGCCGATCCGGCCGCTGCCACTCGGCGAGCAGGTCGGCGGTCGTGCGGGTG
>CAXTNS010000323.1:880-7690 GCA_964245465.1 uncultured Thermoanaerobaculia bacterium | reverse complement strand
AGATCCTGGTGGCGACGTGGATCTCGTGGCCGCCGATCCGCACGTCCCGCCGGGCCACCCGGGTGACGTGGACCACCACCGGGCAGAGCCGCAGGCTCTCTTCGAGGCAGGCTTTGAGGTAAGCGTCCTCGTTCCGCGCCCGCGCCACGGCTTCGGGGTTCTGGTGGAGATGGGCGAAGGCCCACGCCAGGGAGGCCGCGCCCGTGTCGTGCCCGAAGAGCAGCAGGGCCAGGACCTCGGTCGCGATCTCGTCGTCCGCCAAGTCCCATCCCTCCTTCACGATCCTGGCGAGGCCGGCGTCCGGGGAAGCTGTCCCGCGGCGGTGCTCCACGATCCGCTGCCGCAGATACTCCCGCAGACGCCGCCGGTTGCGCAGGGCCCGTCCCCAGGGAGAGAGCGGACCGAGGTCCACATGGAGAGGTTTCAGGAAGAGCACCCAAGGGCTTTCGAAGGAAAGGAGGAAAGCGTCCACGAGCCGCTCGGCTTGTACGGTCGAAGCCTCGCCGAAGATCAGGCGGACGATGGCGCGCAGAGAGATCCGCCGGACCAGGTCGTAGACGGAGAATTCAGCGCCGGTTGGGATCTCGCGCAGGGCCTCGGCCGTGGTCCGCGTGGTCATCTCGTCCAGCCGCTCGATCTCGCGGCCGAAGAGGGGCGCCACGATCCGGCGGCGGGCCGCGTGGTCCTCGCCGTCGAGGGTGATCAGGGACCGGTCGCCCAGGATCTCCCTGAGCGCGGCGATCCCCCGGCCCGCGTCGAGGTCCGGGTGGTTCGTGATCTCCCGGACGAGCGCCGGGTCGCCCGTCACGAAGGCGCGGCCGGCGAGGGCGAGATCGAGCCAGAACGTGAGGCCGTGGCGCTCGCGGGCGTGGTCGAGGACGGCGTAGGGGTTTTTGAGCCAGCGGAGGGTGCGGCGCAAATTCCTTCTCGCTCAGGAAAGGGGATGCCGCCGCCGGTATTTCCGCTCGTACGCCGCCAGAGCCCTGTGGAAGACGGCAAGGATCTTTCGCCCCCGCGGATCGCTCACCGAGCTTAGGCGCGCGCCCAGGGCCTCGATGGCGGCCGCGCCCCGTCGGTGCTCGCTCCTCAGCCATTCCTGGACGGCCGGCGCGTCGAGGTTTCCCTGCAACACCTCGCGGGGGACGTTGTAGAGCCCCTTCTGGAAGTCCTTCTCCAGGTCACGGATGGGCGAGACCCAGGCGAGGGCGTCGATCAGCTCCGGCACGTCACCGGCCCGCAGCCCGGCTCCGGCGAAGCGGAAGGTCAGGTCGAACGAGTAGAAAAAGGTTTTCCGGTGATGCTCGGCCAGCTCCGCGGCGCTCCACGCCTGGCGGGCGTCCATGCGGCGCCGGTCCTCCAGGAGGACCTCGAAGAGATCGATCAACTCGCGCCTCTCCTCCTCACTCGCGTGGGCCGCCACGAACGCCGCCAGTGGTTCCGCGCTCGAATCCCCGGCGGGAGCCAGACCCCGCAGGACGGCCTGGACGTACGCCTCGGGATCAATCTTCACCCGGCGGTCGCCGTCGAGCACGTCGTCCACGTGCTGGGCCAGGCAGTAGGCCGCGCGCAGCAACCGGGTCTCGCGCCAGCGGCCGAGGGAGGCGCGGACGAGAGCGGCGGCGACGAGCAGGTAGCGCGGGTGCCGGCGGGCGAAGTGGGCGAATTCCCTGAAGCACAGCCCCTCGATCCGCAAGGTTTCCAGGACCCTCTCGTTCGAGGCTCGCTTCTGCACCGTGGCCACCGTGGCGAGGCCCAGCACGGCGCCGCCGATGAGGTCGAGCAGGTGGTGCTCGTGCAGGAAGAGCGTCGAGGCGGCGACCCCGGCGACCCAGAGGAAGAACAGGGTCCGGCCGAGCCAGCCGCACCGCCGGCCGAAGACGATGGCCGCCGTCACCGCGAAGGCGATGTGGAGCGAGGGGAACTCGTTGTACTCCAGGTTCATCCGGTCCGCGAACCGGAAGACGCCGGCGAAGAGGCCCGAGGCCACCCGCTCGGGGTAGGCCTGCGCCGTGGGAAGCACCAGGAAGAAGACTCCCGCCACCAGTGTCTCCACCGTCAGGGTGATGAAGAACGGCGTGAAGCTGCGCCACGTTCGGAGGATGAACGGCGTCAGGAGCAGCAGCAGCGGCACCGAGAGATAGACGATCGAAAGAGAGGGGAAGAAGGGGAGGTTGAGCTCCCAGGAGAAGTGGAAGTCCGGGCGTGGATCGCGCAGGCTGGCGAGCAGGCTCGCGCCCCCGTAGACCGAGAAGAAGATCTTCGAGAACAGGTACGCGAGCGGCAGCGAGAACCGCAGGCTCGCCATTCCTGGCCATGCCAGAAGGGGCTCGGCACCCTGAACGCCGCCGATGCCGCTGACGCTACGTGCTTCCATGAGACTTCACGGCGCCTCCTCGCCCGGCCAGGGCCGGGGTCCGCGCCACATCTGGAGATAGATCCTGAGAAACGATGGGCGCTCTTCCGCGAAGTCCACGTACTTCGTCAGGTGAAGCCACGGCACGCTCGGATGCTGGTGGTGCGCCCGGTGATGATGATAGTTGAGGAACAGGTACTGCACGACCCGGCTCACCTTGAGGTTCCAGGCGCCGTCGTGCACGTCGCGCACGCTCCAGGCATGGTCGGCGTACTGAAGCGAGCTCCAGTTGAGGGCGAAGGCGGCGTAGCAGGCAAGCCATCCCGCGAGGCTGAGGTCGAGAGCCCAGAACATCGTGGCTTGCACTGCGAACGAGAACAAGATCTCCAGGCGAATCCTTCCCTCGGGCGCCCTCTCGAAGCCGGAGAGCATGGCCTCGGCGCTGGTCTGCCGGGCCGCCCGCGAGCGGAAGAGGGCGGCCCGGAAGAGACCCGGAGCGAGCAGGTAGGCCAGGCACGCGAGGGGCGGCAGCAGCCAGTAGACGCCGGTGAGGATGCCGTACCACTGAAAAGCCTTGAGGGGCCGGTTGTCGTCCGGCAGGAAGTAGTCGAACAGCTCCACGTCCGACCGGTTGCGGCGGTGGTGCCCGAGGTGGCAGACGCGCTGGAAGGTGTAGCCCGTGGGGAAGAACGCGGCCGTGAGCCGCCCGAATACGTCGTTGACGGCGCGGCGCGGATGGAAGATGCCGTGCACCGCCTCGTGGAACAGAGAGAAGATCGTGTTGTTCACGTAGGAGAACGCGAACGCCGCCCCGATGCGCCAGGCCCACGACTCCGTATGGGAGGCGAGCCAGAGCAGGAACAGGGCCGCCGGCACGGCCATGGCCGTCAGCGCGGCGTTGAGCGCGCCTGGGATGGCTTCGCCGCTTCCCGGCCGTGAAACCGCTTCGCTCATTTCTGCATGCGCCTCCGGAGGGGGATGGCCAGGATCAGCCCCACCAGCAGGCCGACCACCGCGCCGATGCCGCCGCCCTTGAAGGAGGCCGTCCGGGTCTTCTGCAGGAGGATCGAGTTGTCGAAGGCGTTGGGCGAGGCCTGGAAGGCGGCGATCTTGAACCGCCCCTCATGGCGGACCAGCGCGCAGGTCCAGCGGGTCGTCACCGGGAGCACCATCCCGTTGCGCAGGGTATAGACGGCGTCCGAGTCCCCGAAGGCGAGGCCGGTGTCGCCGTAGAGGTCCGTCAGGCGGTCGACCTTCATGTCGAACCGGACGCTCTTGAGGACCGCGTCAGGGCCCTTGAGCATGCGGTTGAAATAATCGCGCACCTCTTTCGGACCACGGCAGACCCGGTTGTTCATGGGGGTGAACACTACGTTGGGATGGAGGTGGGGAACGATGGCGTCGAAGTCGCCTTTAGCGATGGCGGCGAGGATCTCGTCGCGGATGGCCCGAATTTCATTGTGAAGCGCCTCGGGCGATGGCGCCGGCGCCGCGGCGGCCGGTGGGGGCTCCTGCGCCAGAGCGGCAGGCGCGAGGCTCAGGGACAGCACGGCGATCGACAGAAAGGTTTTCATTCCACTCCTCCTACCCTCAGGATCGGGCTCGATGGCACGTCCTCCACGTCCTCCGGCAACTGGTACAGGTACTCCAGAAATTCGTTCAATATCTCGTCGAACGGTCCGCCCGCGCTGGGGTGGAACCGCATGTCGTCCATGAAGGCCACGTCCTTCTCGATGAATCCCGAGTAGAGCCAGCGGGCGAGGTGGACGCGGGCCACGTCGATCCAGCCGAATTTGCCCTGGTGGGCTCCGAAGACGGGCACGATCTCGACGCCGTCCTCCACCGGACGCAGGCAGAGCATCAGAGCGCTTCGGGTCCGGCCTAAATCACTTTCAACCGTGATCACCGTCCCGCCGAAGCAGGTCACCGTGATCTTGATGTGATCCCTGGAAAGCCACTGGATGGCGCGGTCCTCGACCGTTCGGCCGGTGACGCGTGAGACGTAGCGCATGCGGAGGCGGTAAGCATCGAGCCGTTCCAGCGCCGGCTCCGTCCGCAAGGCGCGGCCGTGGACCGTCCGCAGGTGCTGGATGTCGAAGCCGTTGGCCGCGATGGCCATCCAAGGGCAGCGCAGCCGCACGGGCGAGCCGGCCAAGGTGAGGATTTCTCCCTCGCCGGCCGTGCTCCACTCCGGCGCCGGATAGCGGGGCATGGGGCCGTTGAACAGGAACACCGAGCCGTACCGCTCGGCGACCGGATAGACCCGCTGGCGCAGCGACCGTGGCGCGGCCTCCGCGCCCGGAATGCGGCGGCACGCGCCGTCGCCGCCCCAGTCCCAATGGTGGAGCGGGCAACGCAGGTCGTCCCCCACCACCTCACCATGGGCGAGGTGCGTCCCCATGTGGGAGCAGTGGGCCGCGAGGGCGTGCACCTGGCCGTCCTCGCGCCCCCGGTAGACGGCGAAGGACCTTCCAGGCAGGTCCCACCGCAGCACCTTCCCGGCGGGAAGGTCCCGCGATCCGCAGACCCGGTACCAGGACTGCAGCCGGTCCGGAACGCGCCAGTCTGTTTCCATCGAGGTATTCAAGCCTCGCTATTGTAGACCGCGGACCAGCCCGGGAGAGCGGAGAGAGCGAGCGGTTTCACATCTCCCATCCGCTGCCCCCTTTCCCGGCAATGCCGGAGGTAGAGGGAAAACCCGTCCTTCTCGATCCGGAAGACCTTGACCGGCGCGAGCTGCCCCAGGGCCACGCACGCCCGGTAGTGCGGATTGGCTGCCAGCTCCTCCTCGAGGATCCCCGCCAACTCCGGAGGTGGAGGAGCGGCCTCCAGGTATAGGACGTACCCCGGAGCCGAGCCCTCCTCCGGAGCCAGCAGAGCGAACCGGGGCGCGACCCCCATTCGGCGGAAGGCGCGCTCCAGGGCGCCGGCCACGAAGCTTTCGTGGAGCTTCTCTCCGTATAGATCCGAGACGTGGCCCTCCTTGCCGAGGAACCGCAGCGAGGGCGTGCGTCCTACGAAGCCCCTCACCTCGACCCGATCCTCCAGCCGGTATCGATACAGCCCGCCGCCCGTCGTCAGGACGACCGAGTAGACGCCGCCCTCCTCAACCTCATGCACCAGCCTCGCCCGTCCGTTATCCTCCAGGAATTCAAAGAAATGAGACCGGACCGCGACCGGCCACGAGCCCTGGAAGGGAATGGTCACGAACCCTTCCGTCGCCAGCAGTCCCTTCGGCTGGATCTCCACGCCGGGGAACGCCCGACGGATCTCTTCGAGATGGAGCGCCGCGTGACCGTCCCCCCAGCAACTGATGAGCCCCAGCCGGGGCCAGATCCGGGTCAGGTCGTTCGGACCGACCTGTCTCAGCTCCGCCGCCCGGCCCGAGTCCCGTACCAGATCGTCCCAGAATCGGGGTAGCGCCCCCATCAACACCGTAAGGAAGCTTGGATGCCAGACGGAGATCACGGGCAGGGCCCGCCGCCGGAGCAGGTGCCGGAGCGTGGCATAGCGGAACGAATCCACGTCCGGAGCGAAGCGCACGGAGCCGGGCACTGCCAATGTGGAATCCACCAGCCGCTTCCAGAATCCGCCCAGGTACTCGGAATCCTTCTCGAACCCGACCTTGACGGGACCCGCCGACCGCTCCTCCTTCATGGTGACGGGGGTAATCGACCAGTATGCGCACCCTGCCGCCAGCCGGGGCCGGTCCTTATAGAGATCAAAGACCCAGGGTGCCACGGCCCGGCGGATCTCCCTCTGCATCGCCGTCGTATACGGAATCCGCTTCGCCGCCGCGGAGGACCCGCTGGTCAGCTCCAGGGTTCGGACCGGGGAGCGGATGAGCACGTTGGGCTCTCCCGAGGCGATACGGTCAATCCACGGCGCGAAGTTCGGGTACGTGGCCAGGGGGACGCGCTCCTGGAATTCGCGGACGGTGCGGATCTCGGCAAACCGGTGTTGGCGCCCGAAGGCGGTCTCCTCGTTCTCCCGGAGGTAGCGGAGGAGGATGGCACGTTGCGTCCCTTCGGGATTGGCCAGGGCGGCGCGGAACCGGAGATAACCCCCGGCGTTGGTGGCGAGCCAAGGGACCATCTTCATCGCGCGATCCGGCCTGACCGCCACATCCGCCATCCCGCGGGCGTCAGGTTCCCCTCCGCGATCTCCGTCAAGCAGATGAGCTCATCCCCCCGCACCCACCCTGGATTCCTCTCCAGGAAGTAGGCGACGTGCGGGTCCGCGAGGCGTCCCTCGGGGACCTCGTCCAATCCCTCCCGGAGTACTTGGGGCTCGGGAAAGCGGACGATGCCCTCATGGCAGAGCGGCCCGAAGCGCTGATCCGCCAGGAGATCCATCAACGATTGGACCTCCGGCGGTGTTGGCGCGTCGTAGCGGGGCCAGAACTCGCGCCAGAAGACCGGGAGGAACCGGTAGGTGCGGAAACCCGAGGTGAGGAG
>CAXTNS010000323.1:0-870 GCA_964245465.1 uncultured Thermoanaerobaculia bacterium | reverse complement strand
GAGGAGCAGCCAGTAGAGCGGACCTTGGGGGTGGCGCTCGCGCAGGGCCCGCACGGCGGCGATCCAGGACTTCGGCAGGGCCGCCGTGGCCCAGGCCCCGCGCTCGACGAAGGTGTCCCCCGAGTAGACCACCGTGAGCCCCGATGTTTCATAGATCTGGAGCGTGGAGAAGCCGCGCAGCCCGCTCTCATCCTCCAGAAGCAGCGCCCAGTTTTTCTCCGCGAGGTCGGCCGCGAAGCGCTCCGGGGTGACGCCCTGGAAGTGCCCGGCCAGGAGGGAGAGCATGGATTGCCGCTCCGCCTCCGTGAGGTCCTCCCGCGCGACGAGCCGCCCCCTCACAGCAGCGCCACCTCGACGTGGGGGATGCGTCCGTCGAGCGCCTCCCCTCCCTCCTCCCAGTGCACGGTGTAAAGCGTGCTCGCGTACTCCCGTGGACGGAACCGCTTTTTGAGCCACGGCAGCCAGGGGTGGCACGAGGCGAGGCCGGTCACGATATAGACGAGACCCCGCGCACTCGCCGCAGCATAGGCCGCTTCCGCGAGAGCCTGGAAAATCCGGGGATCGTCCCCGTCCACCGCCACGTGCGAGAGGTAGGCATGGGGGAGAACCCGCCCCGGCTCCGGCAGGCGCGGCGTGCCCAGCAGGGGAGACAGGCGGTTCAGCCAGGGGCGCCAGCGGGCAAGGCGCGGACCGTAGCCGCGGACCACCACCTGCTTGAAGCCGCTCTGGTCCCAAAGCGCCAGGCAGCCCACGACCTCGCCCCCCGAGATCGCGACGAAGAAATCCTCCGGCGCGAGGCCCTGGCTCCGTTCCGGCGACAGGAGATCCTCCACGGAGAAGCGTGGCGCGAACTGGTACCGCCTTCGATTC
>CAXTNS010000322.1:0-7712 GCA_964245465.1 uncultured Thermoanaerobaculia bacterium | reverse complement strand
AGTGGGGCGTGGGCACCGGCGGCTGATACGATCTCCTTCCCAAGGGAGGGAGGTCGACGATGCCGGATTTCCAGCATTACATCGGGGTGCGCTACTCGGGCCGCAAGGACCCGGGCGCGCCCATCCGCGAGATCAAGGTCTACGCGGCGTTCGAGGACCATGAGGTGTTCCGCGAGGTCAATCCCGGCCACGAGTCCGGCCGCTGGAGCCGGCGCGACCTCGCGGAGTGGCTGCTGGAGAAGCTCAGCGGCGGCGAGCCCGCCATCGTGGGGATCGACCACGCCTTCTCCTTCCCCCAGAGCTACATGGACCGCCACAACCTGCGGAGCTGGGACCAGTTCCTCAAGGACTTCGAAGAAGCTTGGCCCACTCACGAGGCCACCGTCCGCGAGCTGCTGCCGGGCAACCCGCGCACGGGCGATCCGGATGAGCACCGGCTGACCGGCCAGTGGACGGCGTTCCCCAAGAGTGTCTTCCAGTGGGACATCCAGGACAGCCTGGCCAAGGCCACCCATGCGGGCCTGCCCTGGATCGACTACCTCCGCCGCGCCCGCGACCGCGCGCACTTCTGGCCCTTCGACGGTTTCGAGGTGAAGAAGGGCAAGTCCGTGATCGCCGAGGTGCGACCCGCCCGGCTGCGCCACCGCTACCGCAAGGAGGGCCTCGCCAAGGAAGAGCAGGACGCCTACGCCATCTGCGCCTGGCTCCAGGAGCGCGACCAGCTCGGCCTCCTGCACCCCTACTTCACGCCGCCTCTTTCGGAAGAGGAGCGGGAGCGGGCGCGACTGGAGGGGTGGATCCTGGGCGTGGCGTAAGCTGGAATATCCGCCGCAACGATCTCTGTTACAACGGACGTCATGAGCCGCACCCTGAACCAGGAACTCCAACAAGAGAAGCCCTTCGCCAGCGTCGAGGAGGAGGCGTTCCTCGGGCTTCAGCGGACGGCGAACCTGCTGCTTCAGGCCCTGGGGCGCTCTCTCAAGGGGCAGGACCTCACCCCGGCCCAGTACAACACGCTGCGCATCTTACGCGGCGCTCTTCCCGATTCCCTGACGTGCGGCGAGATCGGGGAGCGGCTGGTGAGCCCGGGCCCCGATGTGACGCGGCTCCTGGACCGGCTGGAGCAGAGAGGGCTCGTGACACGGCTGCGCGACACGGAAGACCGCCGGGTGGTGCGGGCACGGATTACGGAGAAGGGCCTGGAGCTCCTCTCCAGCCTGGACGAACCGGTAGAGCAGGCGCTCGCGAATCTTCTCGGCCATCTCGGCGAGAAGAAGCTGCGGACGCTCTCCGGGCTCCTTGAAGAGGCGCGGCGGAAGCTCTGAAAATTTTTTGGCCAAATCGTTGTTGAAACGGACATTGTTGAAAGGGAAAGTAACATGCGCAAACCGATCGCAGGCATCCATCACGTCACGGCCATGGCCAGCGACCCGCAGGCGAACGTCGACTTCTATACCGGCGTCCTCGGACTGCGGCTGGTCAAGAGGACGGTGAACTTCGATGATCCCGGCACCTACCATCTCTACTATGGCGACGAGACGGGGAGGCCGGGGACGATCATGACGTTCTTTCCCTGGCCCATGGGCCGGCGGGGCGTCCAGGGGGCCGGGCAGGCGACCGTGACGTCGTTCTCGGTGCCTCAGGGCTCGCTGGGATATTGGACGGAGCGGCTGGAGAAGCTCGGCGTTCCTTTCGAGGATCCGCGCCCCCGGTTCGACGAGGAGGTTTTGACTCTGCTCGATCCGGACGGCCTGAAGCTGGAGTTGGTGGCTCGGGCCAAAGGCGGCGGTCATGAGGTGCGCGGCTTCGACGGGGTGACGCTTACGGAGTGGAACCCGGAGGTGACGGCGGAGGTGCTCGTAGGGACGTTGGGCTTCCGTGCGGCCGGCCAGCAGGGGGACCGCTTCCGCTTCGAAGCCGGGACTTCCAGGGTGGATGTGGTGGCCGCACCGGCCTCGGTGCGGGGACACATCTCGGCGGGCACAGTGCATCATGTGGCGTGGCGGGCGGCGGATGACGCGGACCAACTCGCTTGGCGGGAGGCTGTGGCGGAATCGGGCCTGTACGTGACGCCGGTACTCGACCGCCAATACTTCCATTCGATCTACTTCCGGGAGCCGGGCGGGGTGCTGTTCGAGATCGCGACCGATCCGCCCGGCTTCACCCGCGACGAGCTGGTCGAGAGCCTGGGGAGCAGCCTCAAGCTGCCGCCGTGGCTGGAGCCGGAACGCAAGAGGATCGAGCAGGCGCTGCCGCCCATCGAGGTGCACGAACCGGTCAAGGCGGGAGGTGTGGCGTGAGCAAGGAAAGCCGCGCCCCTCATCCGCACCAGCCGGTAGTGCCGACGGGCCGTCCGCTGGGCTAGGCTACCGCGGCGGTGGTGATGGGCCCCGGCCGCGGGGCCACGGCGGAGAGCATCCTGGAGCTGGCGCGTGAATTCGGCCGTCCGGATCTCTGCTACGTGGCACCCCAGGCGGCGGGGTCCACGTGGTACCCCTACAGCTTCATGGCGCCCACGCGGCAGAACGAGCCCTATCTCTCCTCGGCCTTGGAGCGTGTCGGCGAGGTGCTGGATCTGCTGGAGAGGGAGGGCATTCCGCCGGAGTGCACGGTGCTCCTGGGCTTCTCGCAGGGGGCCTGCCTGTCGCTGGAGTACGCGGCCCGCAACGCCCGGCGCTATGGCGGCGTGGTGGGGCTCTCGGGCGGGCTCATCGGTCCTGCCGGCACCCCGCGGGATTATGAGGAGGAGGACGAAGGAGGGTTCGCTGGCACACCGGTGTTCCTGGGATGCAGCGACCGCGACCCGCACATCCCACGCGAGCGGGTGGACGAGACGGCCGAGGTGATGCGGGAGATGGGAGCCGAGGTGACGGAGAGGATCTATCCCGCCATGGGCCATACGGTCAACGAGGACGAGATCGAATTCGTGCGGGGGATCCTGGAAGGCCTCAATGTGCCTTCCGAGAAATAAAAAAGGGGACGGGCCTTCGGGTACGCCCCGGGTCCGGCCCGTCCTGGAGGAGGCGCCGCCGTTCCGGCGGTCGTCGTGACGCCCCTCTTCCAGCGCAAGCGGGATGCCCGCCCGGGAGGAGCGGGCCGTTTCCTCTTCAAACCCTTCCATCTTCAGGGCTTCCGCCCCGGGGACCCGCGGCTTCGGGCCATCCCCGGGGCGTGCTATTTTCGGGTGGACGCACCCCAATTGGGGTGAGGACACCATAGCCATGCTCGAGCGTCTGCTGGAGTTGGGAAAGAGGGTGCTGGCCGAGAGGGATCTCGACCGGCTGCTGACCACCGCCATCGACAGCGTCATCGAGCTCTGCGGCGCCGAGCGGGGAATGATCCTGCTCTTCGATCCAGAAGGGGCGGTGGTGGTGGAGACGGCCCGCAACCTGGCCCGGGAGGACGTCGAGCGGCCGGAGCTCGAAGTGAGCCGTACCATCCTCGAACGGGTGAGGGCCACGGGCGAGCCTTTCTGGAACCCCAACGTCCTCGACGATCCCGCCCTGGGGGACCGGGCGAGCGTGCTGCGCCTGCTCCTCCTCTCCGTGATCTGCCAGCCGATCCGCGACGGTGACCAGATCCTCGGCGTGGTCTACCTCGACACCCGGAGCGCCGAGAGAATCTTTTCGGAAGAGACGGCGCGGCTGGTGGCGAGCTTCTCGGATCTGATCTCTCTCGGCGCGGAACGCTCTGGAGCAGAGGCGGCTTCAACAGAGGATCAGCGCCCTTTCGGACGAGTTGCGCGGGCGCTACGATTTCGGTGCCATCGTGGGGCAGGACCCCAAGATGCTGGCCGTGCTGAAGCTCGTGTCGCAGGTGGCCGACTCGGACGCCACGGTGCTCATCGGGAGCGAGAGCGGCACGGGCAAGGAGCTGATCGCCCGGGCCGTCCACTTCAACAGCCGGCGCCGGGCGAAGCCCTTCATCCCGGTCAACTGCGGGGCTCTCCCGGAGAACCTGCTGGAGGCCGAGCTGTTCGGCCACACGCGCGGGGCTTTCACGGGCGCCGTGCGGGACAATCCAGGCTGGTTCGAGCGGGCCGAGGGGGGCACGCTCCTGCTGGACGAGGTGGGGGAGCTCGCGCCGCCGCTCCAGGTGAAGCTCCTGCGGGTGCTGGAGAACGGCGAGTACTCGCGCGTGGGCAGCACCCAGATCCGGCGGGCCGACGTGCGCATCGTGGCGGCCACCAACCGGGATCTGGACGTCCTGGTGCGCGAGGGCAAGGTGCGCCAGGACTTCCTCTACCGGTTGAACGTGGTGGAGGTGCGGCTGCCGTCGCTGCGCGAAAGGCGGTCGGACCTGCCGGTTCTGATCCGGCATTTCCTGGGCCGGCTGGGAATGGGCCGCGGGAACCGCGGGAAGGGTACCAAGGGGCTGGCTCCCGAGGCCGAGGCTCTGCTCCTGGCCTACGACTGGCCGGGCAACATCCGCGAGCTTCAGAACGTGATCCAGCGGGCGATCCTGCTGGCCGAAGGGCCGGTGATCGAGGCGCGGCACCTGCCCGAGGGCCTGCGCGAGCTGCGCCCCCTGCTGCCTCCCCTGGCGGGCGAGGCGGAGCCCGCCGGCTCGGGGTTCCGCGAGGCCAAGCAGCGAGTGGTCGAGCGCTTCGAGCGGGACTACATCACCCGCTGCCTGGGCGAGGCCCGGGGCAACATCAGCCAGGCGGCCAAGGCGGCGGGCATCGACTACAAGAACTTCTACAACAAGATGCAGCAGTACGGGATCGAGCCGGCGGGGTTCAAGTAGGGGCGGCCCCGCGTGGCCGCCCTGGGGTGGGGGATTCCAGGACGGGCGGTGCCCACAAGCCGCCCCCCGCTCAGGGCGGCCACATGGGGCCGCCCCTACGAGAGCCTACGGAGCCGTCCGGGCCGCTCCCACCGGCCGGTTCTTCACGTATTTGTCCAGCCATTCATAGCTCTCCCAGAGCACGTGGAGCACGGACTCGCGGCCGCGGTAGCCGTGGCTCTCGAAGGGCAGCATCACGAGCCGCGCCGTGGCGCCGTTGCCTTTCAGGGCGCTGAAGAAGCGCTCGCTCTGGATGGGATCGGTGCCGGAGTTGGCGTCCGCCTGGCCGTGGATCAGGAGGAGGGGCTCGTTGACTTTGTCGGCGAACATGAAGGGGGACATGCCGATGTAGGTCTGGGACGCCTTCCAGAGGTCCCGTTCCTCGGCCTGGAAGCCGAACGGCGTCAGCGTGCGGTTGTAGGCGCCGCTCTCGGCGATGCCGGCCGCGAAGAGGTCGGAGTGGGCGAGCAGGTTGGCGGTGGTGAAGGCGCCGTAGGAGTGGCCGCCGATGGCGATGCGCCGTGGATCGGCCACGCCCCGGCGCACCACCTCGTCCACGGCCGCTTTCGCTGAAGAGACGAGTTGCTGGACGTAGTTGTCGTTCGGCTCGCGGTCGCCCTCGCCCACGATGGGCATCGTGGGATCGTCGAGCACCGCGTAGCCCTGCGTCAGCCACGGCAGCGGCGAGCCGGTGCGGATGCGGGCGAAGCGGTAGGGCGAGGTGGTGACCTGGCCGGCGGCGTCCGCGCTCTTGAACTCCTGGGGATAGGCCCAGAAGAGCGTGGGCAGCGGCCCTTCCGACGGTTTCCAGCCAGCCGGCGTGTAGAGGGTGGCGGTGAGCTGGACCCCGTCCTCGCGGGCGTAGAGGAGCAGCTCCTTGCCGATGCCGACGAGCTGGGGCGCGGGATGGGGGAAACGGGTGACCTCCCGCAGCCGGCCGCTCTTCAGGTCGCGCACTAAGTAGTTCGGCGGCGACTCGACGGACTCGCGCCGCACCAGGAGGGTCCGCCCCTCGGCGTCGAGGAAGTCGACGGGCTCCTCGTACCAGGGCGCTGCGGACCGGAAGAGGCGCCGGGATTTCTTCGCGCTCAGGTCGAAGGCGTCGAGGAACGGCCGGTCGCCCTCGGACGAGGCGCCGTCGCCGGCCAGGAAGATCGTGCGCCCGCCCTCCGCCGTGCGCAGCACGGGCCGGCCCCAGGCGTTGAGGACGACCCATGGAACGCCAGGATCGGCGTAGCGGTCCTCGGAGGAGCGGTCGAAGAGCAGCTCGGGCCGGTCCTTGTCGCCAGGGTCCGAGGCATTGGGCCGCAGGCGCCAGGTGCGTGCGCGGCGGGTCTTCCACCACGACTCCTCGATCAGGGCGAGGCTGTCGTTTCCCCAGGTGATCTTCTCGAAGCGGAGCGCCAGGGTGGCGAGCGGCACCGGCTCCTCTCCGAAGGGCGCGGGGAGGTAGAGCCGGTCGCGCTCGGCGGCCTCCCGGCCGGCGTCGCCGCCGTCCAGGGCCTCCACCCAGAAGAGCGTGGCCGGGGCGTCCTCCCGCCAGCGCGCCGCACGCGGACCGGTCGCGACGCTGTCGAAGGCGATGGGGATCTCCTCCTGGAGCGGCAGGTCGGCCAGGGTGTGCACCACCTTGCCGTCCAAGTCCCAGACCTCGGTCCGCCGCGGGAAGCGGAACGCGGGCACGAGGTAGGAGAACGGCCGGTGGAGGGTCTGGACGAGCAGGTACCGGCCGTCGGGCGAGGGCGAGAGGTCGAACGTCAGCCCCGGAGCGCCGACGGGGGTGACCTGGCCGTCGAGCGTCACGCGGGCGATCTGGGAGGTGAGATAGTGCTCGAAGAGCGCCTCGTCCCAGGAACTCTTCAGGAGGTCCTGGAAGGTGCGGTTGGGCGCCGGCCGGCCGGCGTTCTCCTGGATCACGGGACCCGCGGGCACCGCCGGCGCCGTGGGCTCGGGGCCCCGGGAGGAGGGGACGAGGGTGCAGACCAGCGTCCGGCCGTCGCGCAGCCATTGGGGAGGGATCTCGGTCACGAGGCTCAGCCGGGCGTCCACGATCCGCCGCGCCTGGCCGCTCGCCACCTCGGCGACCCACAGCTCGATGCCGTCCGGCCGGCTGTGGGTGAAGGCGAAGCGCGAGCCGTCGGGGGACCACTCGACGTTCTGGATCCGGGCTTCTTCCGGCAGGCCCACGATCCGGCGTTCCGCGAGGTCCGAGAGGCGCAGGAGCCTGAGGCCGGTGGTGTAGGTGGCGCGGCTCGGCCCGTTGTTGCCGGGCCGGATGCGCAGACCCCCGAGCCGCAGCTCCCGCTCGGAGAGCTCGGAGATCGGCGGCAGGCCCGGCCGTTCGAGCACCAGCAGCCACTCCCGCCGGGGATCGAGGACGCCCGTGGGCGTCGGCGGCGCGTCCGCGATGTCCACCAGCGTCTGCGGCGGCGTGCGGTAGACGCTCTCGGCGGCCGTCTCCGCCACGGCGGCGGGAAGGATGGAAACGAAAATGATCAGGGCGAGCAGCCTGGGCCAGAGGCGGAAGGAAAGCATCTCCAGAGATCTCCTTTTCATTCTCAATACGAATTCCATGGTATCCGACCCTCACATTACGAAGCCATTACGGCGGGCTTTTGGTATGGTTTGGAAATGGAGTCTGGAAGCCCGGGCTTGGACCGCCTCCTCTGGGTGGAGGCCGAGACCCCGGAACGAGAGCAGCGGGCCCACGCTCTCGAAGAGGTCTGTCAGGTGGAGCTCGTGTTGCCGGGCGAGGCCGCGCTCTCGGTGCTGCGGGAACGGGGGCGGGACCGCGAGCGCCGTCCCGACGCGGTGCTGGCGCGGGCGGAGCTGCGCCGGGCGCTGCCGGCCGGCCATCTACAACGCGGCGAACGAGGAGGCCGTCGACGCCTTCCCGGGCGAAGCGCTCCTGCCAGCGCCAGACGCAG
>CAXTNS010000321.1:0-7752 GCA_964245465.1 uncultured Thermoanaerobaculia bacterium | reverse complement strand
GTGTACCAGGGCAGGGGGAGGGCGGCGCTACAATGGGGCCATGACGGTGGTGATCGAAGCCTTCATCTCGTTCATCTGCCTGGCGAGCCTGATCGTGATCCTGTTCGAGGCTCAGGCCACGGGCGGGTTTCGCAGGAAGTGGCCCATCGCCGTCTGGGCGGGGAGCCTGCTGGCCCTGGCTCTCCTGGGAGTCCTGCGGATCTTCATCAACCTGGACGATTGGAGCGACGCCCGGATCCTCATGGGGCTCCTGGGCGTCTGCAACTTCCTCTTCGGCGCCGGGCTCCTCGTGCGCTGGCTGCTCTGGGCGCGCCCTACCTCAGGCTGACCCCGATCTCGCCCACCCCGCAATCCACCTTCACGCGGGCGTTGCCCTTGCCCTCGTTCCAGGTGAGCTGGCGGGCCATGAGCCCCGCGCTCTCGTAGTGCCGGCCGGCGGCGTTCAGGTTGGCCTCTCCGATGCCGGTGTCCAGGTCCACCGAGCGGACCGCCTCCTTGGGCAGGGTGACGTTGACCTCGCCCACGCCCAGGTCCACGGTGAGATCGCCCGTGGTGCCCTCCACGTTGAGCTCGCCCACCCCCAGGTCGGTCCACAGCGGCAGGCCGCGCGGCACGTTGATTTTCGCGATCACGTGCATGCCCTTGCCGCCGGACATCTTCGGCCAGTTCTTGACCTCGACACGCAGCCGGTCCCCAGAGGTGTTGTAGACCAGCCGCAGGGCCTTGGCGGCCTCCTCGCAACGGCTCGTCCTCTTGTTGCAGGCGATCTTCACCTCCAGGTTGACCTGCGGGTTGTCCCAAGCCTCCACCGTGACCTCGCCCACGGGGAAATCCAGGGCGATCTCGTCGGCGCCACCCATGGGGATCTGCTGCTCGAACGAACGGATGATCTCGTCCGCGCCAGCGGGGACGACTCCGGCCATCAAAGCTATGGAAAGAAGCAGAGCGGTCTTTTTCATGGCAATCTCCTCCCTTGTCGGAGATCACTACGAGCGGGAGTGCGCCAAGGTTACAGAGTCGCGGCACCGATCTTGCCAGAACTGTCTTCCAGAGTTGGGGGAGGACCGCCCGCCATGGACCCGCAGATCCCGCAGACACCGACATTTCAGGAAGCCCACCTCGGCGGCCAGCCCATCCGCGATCTCGGTCTGAAGATCGAGGGCACGCCTCTGGAACCGGTGATCGCCGAGTTTGAAAGGGAGTTGGAGACGGCCGGCGTCTGCCGGGTGCGTCCCCGGTTCTACCTGTCGACTGAATGGGGAGTGCCCTTCGGCACCGTGGCGATCGCCATCCCCTTCTATCTGGCCCGGGCGGACCTGACGGCGCTCCACGCCGAGCGCACGAGCCACGTGGAGGGCTCCGGCGATCGGGACCTCCTGCGCTACCTCCGGCACGAGATGGGCCACGTGGTGAACTACGCCTACCGTCTCTACGATCAGGAGGAGTGGGTGACGTGCTTCGGCCCCATCACCCGGCCCTACCGCGAGGAGTACCGTCCCGAGCCGTTCAGCCGCCGCTACGTGCGCCACCTGCCCGGCTGGTACGCCCAGAAGCATCCGGATGAGGACTGGGCCGAGACCTTCGCCGTCTGGATGACTCCGGGGCTCGACTGGCGCGGCCAGTACGCCGGCTGGCCCGAGGCGCTCGCCAAGCTCGAGTACTGCGATCGTCTGATGGGCGAGCTCTGCCCGGTCGATCCCCTGGTCACGGAGGACGAGCTGGACGAGGACGTGGGAGAGATCTCCTACACGCTCGACCAGTACTACCGTTCCTGGGAGATCGAGGGCGAATTTCCGCTGGGGCTCGACGGCGCCCTCCTCTCCATCTTCGAGGACTGGGGCCGTCCCGAAGACCTGACGACGGACGCCCCCCGCCGTCCCGCCTCCGAGCTGATCCGCCGCCTGGCCCGTGACCTCCCGGCCGACGTCTACCGCTGGACGGGCCACTTCCCCGAGCGCACCCGCCTCCTCCTGCGCCACCTGGCCGAGCGGGCGGACGCTCTGGAGCAGGTCTATCCTGAGGACCGTGAGGCCCCGGCCGTCATCACCTTGACGACCTTCGTCACCGCCCTGGCGATGAACCATGTGCACCGGGGGAGCTACATGCCGTAGCAGCAGCCCTATGGAAGCCATCCTCTTCATAGGCATCCAGGGTGCGGGAAAGTCCACCTTCTACCAGCAGCGCTTCTACGACACCCACATTCGCATCAGCCTCGACATGCTGAAGACCCGCTACCGTGAGCAGGTCTTCCTTTCCGCCTGTATCCTGGCCAAGCAGCCCTTCGTGGTGGACAACACCAACGTTCTAGCCTCGGAACGGGAGAGGTATATCGGTCCGGCCAGGGATGCGGGGTTCAGGATCGTGGGCTATTTTTTCCCTGTCCCCGTCCGTCACGCCATCGGCCGCAACCAGAAGCGGGAGGGAAAGAAGAAGATCCCTGTCCAGGGCATCCTCGGGACCCAGAAGCGGCTCCAGCCGCCCAGGCGCGAAGAAGGATTCGACCGGCTCTACTGCGTCACCGTCACCGAGGCGAACGAGTTCATGGTGGAGGATTGTGCCGAGGAGGAGTAAGATATGTATCCATGACAATCGCTACAGGTAGAGTCGTTTCCGGAAAGATCGTGGTTGAAGGAGACCCTTTCCCAGAGGGTGCCACCGTTACAGTCCTCTCCCTGCAGGAAGGCTCTTTCGAGTTGGGTCCCGAGGAGGAAGCGGAGCTTCTTGCCTCCATCGCTGAGGCGGATGCCGGTGACGTCATCGATGGCGAGCAGTTTCTGCGCGACCTTCGGGGCCGGCGTTGAGTGCCCGACTTCGCCTCATCATTACCCGCCGTGCTTCCAGGGACATCTTAAAGGCGTTGGGATTGGTGGAGTGCCAACCGGCCCAAAGCACCCGACGCACTCCAGGACGAGATCGACCGAGCCTGTGATCTGATCCGAGAACAGCCCCAAATCGGCATTTTTGCGCGCAACGTGGAGATGCCCGGGGTCCGCCGGGTCCAATTGGGCCGTGTCCGCTACCATCTCTACTACCGGGAAGATCGTGCCTCAAGAGCCGTCGTGGTGCTTGCGCTGTGGCATATGAGCCGCGGCTCAGGACCCGACCTATAGGGCTAACCGTACCGCTCCACCGCCAACTCCACAATCCGCCCCACGAGATCCGGGAACTCGATCCCCGCCGCCTTGGCCGCCGTGGCGAATTCGCTCTCCTGCTCCAGATAGCAGCTCGCGTTGACCTCGATCACGTAGATCTCCCCCGCCTCGGTCAGACGGAGGTCGACCCGGCCGTAGTCCCGCACGCGGAGGGCGCGGTAGGCGTCGAGCGCGGCCTTCTGGAGCTTTGCCCGCATCTCGTCGGGGATCTCGGCCAGCACGGACTTCGTCCCCTTGTACTCGATGCTGTTTTTCTTCCACTTGGCCTTGGTGCCGGCCACGTGCGGCATCCCCTCGGGCATCCCCGAGAAGTCCATCTCGATGGGCGGAAAGGCGATGGGCTCGCGGTTGCCGAGCACGCTCACGTAGAACTCCCGGCCCTCGATGTACTCCTCGACCAGGGCGCTGTCCTTGACCTTTTCATGGATGGCGAGGATCCGCTTCATCAGTGAGGTCGTGTCCCGCACCAGCGAGTCGCCGTCGATGCCGATCGAGGCGTCGGCCGTCAGGGGCTTCACGAAGAGCGGCATCCGCAGATTGCCGGCCATCTCGAAGTCCGAATCCTGGGAGAAGACGGCGAAGTGGGGATAGAGGATGCTTTCGAAGGCGAAGACCTTCTTGGCCAGCCCTTTGTCCTGCCGCAGGTAGAGCTCTCCGGGACCACCCCCCGTGTAGTGCAGGTTGAGGAGGTCGAGCACCCCGGCCACCGCCACGTCGCCTCCCAGGTTGTCACCGAAGCTTTCCAGGAGATTGAAGACGAGGTCCGTCTTTCGCCGGGCAAGACCGGTGACCAGCTTCCGGAGATCGTCGTGAACGCCGAAGATCGAGACACGGTGCCCCTTCTTACGCAGGGCGGAGGAGACCTGATCGACGACGATGTCGTAGGACTTGGGTTCGTCACTTTCCAGACCCGTCAAGACAGTAATGTTCATGGCTCCCTCGTCTTATGCAAAGGCCGCGCCGGGGAAGGCATTCATCTTGCAGTGACCCTCCGCGAGGCCGCCAGTGCGAACCGCGGCCCGTCATCTCAGGAGGTCTCCAATGATTCCTCAAGCCAAGATTCAGAGACGGGGAGCGGTCGCGGGCCTCATGGCCGCCCTGCTCGTCATTGTTGCCTGTTCCACCAATCCGGCGACCGGCAAGCGCCAGATCGCCCTGATCTCCGAAGAGCAGGAGATCGCGATGGGCCGCGAGGCCGATCAGCAGGTCCAGCAGCAGTACGGGCTCTATATCGACCAGGAGCTCCAGGCCTACGTGAACCGGGTCGGCCAGAAGCTGGCCGCCGCCTCCGAACGGCCCAACCTGCCGTGGACGTTCCGGGTGGTGGATGATCCGGTCGTCAACGCCTTCGCCCTGCCCGGCGGCAAGATCTACGTGACGCGTGGGCTGCTGACCCATTTGACCTCCGAGGCCGAGCTGGCTTCGGTGATCGGTCACGAGATCGGGCACGTCACGGGACGCCACAGTGTGGAGCAGATGAGCAAGGCGCAGATCGCCCAGATCGGCCTCATCGCGGGCATGATCGTCAAGCCCGAGCTGGCTCAGCAGTACGGCAACCTCGCCACGCAAGGCCTCCAGCTCCTGTTCCTCAAGTACGGCCGTGACGACGAGCGCCAGGCGGACGACCTGGGCCTCCGCTACATGGACAAGGAAAACTACGACCCGCGCGAGATGCCTGGAGTCTTCGAGACCCTGCGCCGGGTGAGCGAGCAGCAGGGCGCTGGACGGATCCCCGGCTGGCTCTCGACCCATCCGACCGAGACGGAGCGCATCCATACGATCAGCGCCAAGGTCGCCCAGCTCGAGACCACCGAAAGCTTCGCGAACCGGACCGTGAACCGCGAGGGATACCTGAAGCAGATCGACAACGTCACCTTCGGCCAGAACCCCCGCGAAGGGTATTTCGTGGGCAACACCTTCATCCAGCCCGAGCTGGCCATCCAGATGAGGTTCCCCCAGGGCTGGCGGACCAGCAACGAGAAGTCGGCCGTGGGGGCCCTCAGTCCCAACCAGGACGCCCTGATCATGGTGACCCTCTCCGACCAGAATTCACCGCAGGCGGCGGAGCAGCAGTTCTTCTCCCAGCAGGGGGTCCAGTCCGGACAGTCGCTGCAGGCGAACCTCGGCGGCCTGCCGGCAAGGGCACGGGTCTTTGGTGCCAGCACACAGCAAGGCGAGCTGCGGGGGATCGTGGCCTTCGTGGAGAACGACAACCGGGTCTACCGGGTCATGGGCTACACCTCTTCGCAACGCTGGAATACCTACGACAACGTTATCTCGGACTCCATCGGCACCTTTGAGCGGGTAACCGACCGGAACGCCTTGAACGTGCAGCCGAAGCGGGTGGACGTGGTCTCCATCCCCACCTCGATGACCCTGGACGAGTTCGCCCGGCGCTACCCGTCCACGGTCGACACGGCGACGCTCGCCATCATCAACCAGGCGGACCAGAACACCCGGTTCCCGGCCGGGACCGAGGTCAAGCGCGTGGTGGGTGGCGAGCTGCCGACAGAGCGGGGGCGATAGAAAAAGGAGGCAGGACAGTCAAGGACGGCGGGAGGGGCGGCTTACTCCAACCTCTCCCGCAGCCGCCCGGCCACCGTCCCCACAGGAATCTCCCGACCGTTGATCCGCGAAACCGGCAGCACGCCGATCAGACTGTTCATCAACAGAACCTCGCTCGCGTTGGCGAGGTCCTCGGGCGAGAGGGGCCACTCGCGGATCGCCTCCCTTTCCAGGAGACGGCGGCGGACGGTTCCGGGGAGGCAGCCGTCCGTCCTCGGCGGGGTGAAGACGCCTTCGGGGAAGACCAGGGCCACGTTCGTCCGGGTGCCCTCGGCGAGCCGGCCGGCCTCGTTGACGAGCAATGCCTCCCACGCTCCCTGAGCCTCCGCCCGGAGGAGAGCCAAGCGGTTGGCTTGATAGGAGAGGCTCTTCAAGCCCGCGAGCGGACCGCCCGAGTCGACCCGGTACTGCGGGAGGAGGCGAGCGGCCACGCCGTCCCGATAGAGATCTTCCCCCGGAGGCTCATAGGGGCTCGTGGTGACGAGGCGCGTGCCACGGGTGACGGTGATCCGCATCCGCGCGACCGGCACCGGTGCGGCTTCCGCGACCTCGGCAACGGCCCGGCGCAGGAGACGCCGGTCCTCGGGGATCTCGATCCGTATTCTGCGCAGGCCCGCGAGCAGCCGGTCCAGGTGGGCCTCCACGTCGCGCGCGCGGCCGGCGTCGACCCGCAGGGTCTCGAACAGGCCGTCGCCGAACAGGAACCCGGAGTCGTCCGGCGGCAGGCAGACCTCCTCGCGGGGGACCAACCGTCCGTTCCAGTAAGCGAGGCTCACGCCGTCTCCACACCGCCGAGGACACCGAGAGCGGCGAGGAACGCCCGTGCCTTGGCCGCGCTCTCCTCCCATTCAAGCTCGGGATTGGAATCGGCCACGATGCCGCAGCCGGCGTGGTAGGCCACGCGTTCCCCCCGGACCGTGCTCACGGCGGCCGTGCGGATAGCCACCGCGAGGTCGAGGTCCCCGCCCAGCGAGATCCAGCCCAGGGCAACCATGGCCGGTCCGCGGCGGCTCGGCTCCTCGGCGGCGATCACGGCCATGGCCTGGATCTTGGGTGCCCCCGTGATCGACGCCGGAGGGAAGGAGGCGCGCAGCAGATCCGCCGGGGTGACGTCCGGCCGCAGCCTCCCGCGAATGGTCGAGACCGTATGGTGGACGGTCGGCAGCGTCATCAGCTCGGCGTGGGCCGTCACCTCGACGCTGCCGGTCTCGCAGACGCGGCCGAGATCGTTCCGCGCCACGTCCACGATCATGGTCAGCTCGGCCCGGTCCTTCTCGCTTTCGAGAAGCTCGCGGGCCAGCGCACGGTCGTCGCGGGGATTGGCACCGCGGGGACGGGTGCCCTTGATGGGCCGGGTCTCGACCTCACCGTCCTTCACGGTCAGGAAGACCTCCGGCGAGATCGAGAGCACGGCCTGTCCACGGCCGAGGTCCAGAAAGGCGCCGCGCTCGGCCGGGCTCGCCTGGCGCAGCCGCAGATAAAGGGGCCAGACGTGCTCCGCCGGCAGACCGGCCTCCAGCCGCCGGCAGAGATTCATTTGAAAGATCTCGCCGCTCGCGATGCGCTCTACTATCCGTGTTACCGCCGCCTCGAAGCCGTTCCGGTTGGGATGGCTGACGATGCCATCCTCCGCGAGTCGGCCCGTAGGGATCTCAGGATTGCCCCGCCTCTTGGCGGCTGCCAGGACGCGCTCCGCCTCGACCGCCGGATGAGAACGCCAAGCGTCCGTCGCCTCCAGCGTCCAACTCCTGCCATCCCAGCGGAAGACGGAATCGTAGAGCCCCAGATGAAGATCGGGAAGACCGAGGTCGTCCGGTGGGGGAGGAGGGAGCGACTCGATCTCACCGCCCAGCTCATATCCAAGATAGCCCGCCAGAGTGGCCCCGGCCCCCGCGTCGCCCCACGCCGCGAAGGCCGCGCCGAGCAGGTCGAACCCGCCCGCTTTGAAACGGGTCCGTCCCTCCGGGCCAAGGACGGTCGCCTGTCCGTTGCGGACCGAGAGAACGGCGAGCGGCCGGCTGAAGATCCGGTGCCC
>CAXTNS010000320.1:304-7785 GCA_964245465.1 uncultured Thermoanaerobaculia bacterium | reverse complement strand
GGCGCAGACGTTCTCGTTAGGCACCCCGGCGGTGCGGCTCGGCGCGGTGCGCGTTCCAGATCGGCGTCCTCGAGACCCTGCTGGAACTGGGCGTCCGTCCGGCTCTCTGCGTAGCCGTCTCGGGCGGCGTGTGGAACGGGGCGGCCCTCTCGGCCGGCACGGTCCACCGGCTGCGGCACTACTGGCGGGCCTTCGCACGGATGCCCTACCTCGACGTCAGAAATCTCCTGCGCGAGCAGTCTCCCTACCGCTTCGCCGAGATGCACCGGCGGACCTTCAGCCGGTACGTGGGCATCGAGCGGCTCCGCGCTCCCGAGGCCCTGCCGCTCTTCGTCGGCGTCACCCGCCTGCGCGACCGGCAGGGCGCCTACTTCGACGCCCGCACGGTCGAGGACCCGCTGGCCCTTCTCCTCGCCTCGAACTACGTTCCGCCCTTCTACACCCGCGCGCCCCGCATCGAAGGCGAGCGCTACGGCGACGGCGGCCTGATCGACAACATCCCTTATGAGAAGGCTTTCGCGGAAGGGTGCGACGCCGTCGTCCTGGTGACCATGAAAGGGGAGAGCGAGGGGAATCTCTATCGCAATCCCGAGGACTTCGAGCACGTCATCCCTCCCCACTTCCGGGAACGGATGGTGGTGATCCGGCCCCGGCACCGGCTTACCGCCTCCTGGACCGAGCGCCGGTGGCCCATCCTTCTCCAGACCATTGAGCTCGGCCGGCTCCGCGCCCGCGAAGAGTTTCTCGGCGAACGGCACCTGGCGACCGAGGTCCGGGGCGAACTGGGAGTCGTGGCGGCGTTGCTCAACCGCCTGCTGACGACCCGGGTGCTCGCCGCCACCCACCGCCGGCGCTCCTCCACCTCGTAGCCCCGCGGTCTTCCACCCGCCCCTCCGGCACCTCTTTCAACGGGGCTGGCCCTTAATGTGATTCGTAATCCAGGACCTCCATGCTCACTCCCGAGAAACAATCTACCGCGCCGTTGCTCAGGCGGCGCGGCTCCTCCTTAGCGGCCCACTCCCCCCGGAGCGCCGCTCTCTTTTTTTGGCCCGGGACCGATAAGATTAAAGCGAAAGGAGATGGACGATGGACGACATCCTCCGCGAGCTCTCTTCCCGGCTCGGCATCCCCCTCGACCAGGCGCAGTCGGGCGCGGGAGCCGTCCTCGACTTCCTCCGGGAGAACGCTTCCCAGATCGATTTCCAGCAGCTCCTGAAGTCCGTGCCTGAAGCCGCGGCCTGGATGGGCAAGGCCGCCGTCCCAGGAGGTACGACGGACGGCGGCGGTCTCTTCGGGCAGGTGGCCGGACTGCTCGGCAGCCTCGGAGGCTCGGCGGCCGGCGTCCTGGCAGCGCTCAGCCGCTTGGGCCTCAGCCCGGAAACGGCCGCCAAGTTCGTGCCCGAGTTCCTCGGCCTGCTTCAGGGAAAGGCGGGAGCCGACCTCATCAGCCGGCTCGCGGGGTCGGTGCCGTTTCTAGGGGAGTTTCTGGGCGGGAGGCGGTCTTGAGTGCGCCTCATCGCGGGTTGATCGCCCGCTCCATCCTGCTCCTTCTCCTCGCACTCGTTTCTAGCACCGCGAACGCCGCCCCCATCAAGGCCCTCGTTGGCGGCCGGCTGATCGACGGCTATGGCGGCGCTCCTATCGAGAACAGCGTGGTCCTGATCGAGGGGGCCCGCATCCAGACGGTCGGCCGCGTGGGCGAGGTCGCGATCCCCGAGGGAGCGGAGGTGATCTCGACGGAGGGAATGAGCGTTCTGCCCGGCCTGTGGGACATGCACGTTCACCTGATGATCGTGGGGCACGCGGATTACAGCCACTGGGACAAGACATATCCGCCCCTCTTCCGCTCGACCATCATGCCGGCGGCAGCGAAGCAGCTCCTTCTAGCCGGCGTGACCAGCGCGCGGGATCTCGGGGCGCCGCTCGAAGACAGCATCGCCGTGCGCGAGGCGATCCGCAAGGGCGAGATCCCCGGACCGAACCTCTACATCTCCGGGCCGTTCCTCCAGCACGAGCCCTATCCCGGCACCGAGGCGTTCCGCTGGGGGATCCAGGGGCCGGCGGACGCTCGCGCCAAGGTGAAACGCCTCGCGGACGCCGGGGTGGACGTCATCAAGCTGATCGACCAGGACCAGATGACCATGGACGAGGTCCGCGCCCTGGTGGACGAGGCCCACAA
This sequence comes from uncultured Thermoanaerobaculia bacterium, assembly GCA_964245465.1. Classification (GTDB taxonomy): domain Bacteria; phylum Acidobacteriota; class Thermoanaerobaculia; order Multivoradales; family UBA5704; genus DATARR01. Next base: position 5,606 of record CAXTNS010000320.1, on the reverse strand, counting down.
GCGGAACCTCCCCGTGGTGGCCCACTCCCACCGGGCCGAGGAGATCCGCCGCGGCATCCAGGCCGGGGTGGACTGCTTCGAGCACACCGGGCTCGGCACCGCGCCCGAGTACCCGCCGGACGTGTTCGACCTCATGAAGGAGCGGGCCAACACCCTGTTCTGGACGCCCACGATCGGTCCCCTGCTCCTCTACGAAGAGACCCGCGACGCATTTCCCGAACGTCTGGACGACCCCCGCTGGCAGGTAGGACTGCCGAGAGAGGTCGTGGAGGACGTCCGCCAGTCGCTCGCCCATCCGGAGCGGCTGGAGTACTCCCGTTTCGCCCCGTCGCGGCGGCCGACGCTCAAGCGCAAGTTCGAGCAGCTTCGCCAGTCCGGAGTTGTCCTCCTGATCGGTACGGACAGCGGCGTGCCCCTCAATTTCCACAGCGACTCGACTAGGCGGGAGATCGACACCTGGGTCAACGTCTTCGGCGTGCCCGCCATGGACGCCCTCCGTGCCGCCACCTTCTGGCCCGCCGTCGCCATGAAAGTCGAGAAAGAGACCGGCACCGTCACCCCAGGCAAGCGGGCGGACGTCATTGCCGTCCGCGGGGACGTGCTGAGGCACGTGGATCTGCTTCAGGACGTGGACATGGTGATCAAGGGGGGTGTGCGGTACAAATAGGGTGCAGCCCATGCCTGGTGGTCCAGGCATGGGCTGGCCTAAATCTTGGGATTATCCATGGCTTCTCGCCAAGAACCTCCAACAAAACCTGTTTCGCGCCTCAGCCAAGCGCTCCCGGCCTCCCGGTCCTGGAGAGGGTAGCTCGAGTCCTCTCAAGGCTAATTCCGAAAGGCTGCCACTCTGGGTATGGTCTCATTAAAAAGGCGAGATTTGTTGTTGAGGTTAGCGGTACCAGTTGCGCGTGGGGGTGGGGAGATATCAAAGGTACGATCTGGGGTTGACCACCTGACGGGTGCTGCCGATCATCCCTGTTGACCCAGGGCATCGGCCTGCAGCCTCAGCCCTGGGCTGGGTTCTCGCGACCTCTTTGGGCCGCAAAGACCGGCTGGGCATCACGAGAATCCTCCCCGGTTGGCGAACCATCCGAACCGGCTTGCGCAAGGCTGTTGCGGGGATGCCGGCGTCTGGGCCCGGAAATGGGATGGCGGCCAGGGCACGGCACTTCACCGGTGCCGTGAACGGAGGGTTTGCCCCGCAAAGTGGGAGGCCGGAAGACCGGTGCGAAGCGTCCGCACCCCCGGGGCCTCTCACCTGCGTGCCCGGCGACGATTCGGACAAGCCCGGCGGAACCCCCGGATTCGGGCAAACTGCGCAAATCAGCCCCGGCCCTTTCCAAGCCGGGACCGGCCTTCTGCAAGCCACCCCCGACAGTGAGCAAGCTGCCCCCGGTAATGAGCAGGCTGGGGGTGGCCTTCTGCAAACCGGCGCTGAAAGTGCGCAAGTCTGGGCCGAAAGTCCGCAAGTCGCCCCTGACAATGCGCCTGCCACCCCCGGCGATGCGCAAGCCAGCCTCAATCGTGCGCAAGCCGCGAGAAAAAGTCTTCCTACTGACCTGTGAAGGAGATCCGGAAGGGCGGGCGGAAGGGAAGGCCAGCGTGAAAGCTTTCCGATCCGGAGGAATCGTCTTTCCGCCGGCTGCGGGGAAGCTTGCGGAGACCGCGGCGAGACTGGGGCCGGGGTTTCAGGGAAAGACGCTGGGACCGGCGGCGCCGCCGGTCTGAAAAACGGGTAAGCGGGCCGGCAGGGATGCCGGCGGGCCCAGGGAGAGGGGCCTCCCTCAGGTCGCTTCAGCCCTCGTTCTTGAAGACCTGCCCGCCTTTCATCACGAATTTCACCTTCTCCATCACCTTGACGTCGGCGAGCGGATTGCCGGGCACGGCGATGACGTCCGCCGCCTTGCCGGGCTCCAGGGTGCCGAGGGTCTTCGAGAGGCCCAGCAGATCGGCGGCCGCGGAGGTGGCGGCGCGCAGGGTGGCCGCGGGCTTCATGCCGAGGCCCACCATGAGGCCGAATTCCTGGGCGTTGATGCCGTGGGGGCTGACCGAGGAGTCGGTGCCGAAGGCGATCTTCACTCCCATTTTGAGAGCTCTTTTGAACATGTCCGAGCGGGCGGCGAGCGCGGCCTTGGCCTTGACCACGATCTCCGGCGGGTACTGGCGGATGCCCGAGCGGCCCGCCGTGTACTCGCCGGCCAGAAGGGTGGGCACGAGATAGGTACCGTTCTCCTTCATCATCCGCAAGGCCTCGTCGTCGAGGAACGAGCCGTGCTCGATCGAGTCCACGCCGGCACGGATGGCGAACTTGGCTCCCTGGGCGCCGTGGGCGTGGGCGGCGACCTTCTTCCTCAGCTTGTGCGCCTCCTCGACGATGGCGTTCATCTCTTCCTGGGTGAGCTGCGGCGTATCCACTGCGTCGCCAAGCGACAGCACTCCGCCCGTGGCGCAGATCTTGATCACGTCGGCTCCGTACTTGACCTGAAAGCGTACGGCGTCGCGGAACTGATCGGCGCCGCTCGCGATGCCGTTTTCGACGCCCGGCTCGGGGCCGAACCGCCCTACGGGATAGCCGGTCTCGTCACAGTGGCCGCCGCGGGCACCGAGGGCGTGGACGGCGACCAGCATGCGCGGGCCCGGGACCATTCCATCTCGAATGGCCTGGCGCAGACCGACGTCGACGTAGTCCCACGAGCCGACGTCCCGCACGGTGGTGAAGCCGGCCATCAGCGTCCGTCGGGCGTAGGCGCTGGCCCGGATGGCCGACTCGGCCACCGTCCGGCGGAGCTGGTCGACGGTCCCTTGCAGCCAGTTGTCCTGCGATTCTCCTCCCAGGTGGGTGTGGGCGTCGATCAGCCCGGGCAGGAGGGTGGCGTCGCCGTTGGCCACCACGGCGTCGCCGCGGCCGTCGAACAACCGGGCGGCTTTCAAGACGATGACTTCGGGTTTCGTTCCGGGGCTCTCCTGGGCGGGCAGCAGCGTGGGGACCAGCAGCAGCACAGACGCAAACCACGGGAATCTCATCAAGACACACCTCCAAAGGAAGAAAGAAAAGGCGTCGTATGGTACTTCAGATCAGGGGACCGCCGTTCCGGGCTGGAGGGCCTCCGCCGCCCTCCGGGCCATACTCTTGAAGCCGCGGGCCTCGGCGTCCCGCCGGACCTGTTCGAGAGCCGCACGGCCGGCGGCCGAAGTCCCCGACCGCAGTTGCAGGGAGCCTAGGACCAGGCGGGCCTCGAATCCGGCGGCCACGTCGCCGATCCGCCAGGCCTCCGCGACCGCCCAATCCAGAGAGCGCAGGATCGCGGCGCTCCCGCCACTGGCGGCGCCTGAGGGGGCCATGGCCGTCACCACCTCGATCCGGAGCTCCACGTCTTCGCTCTTCTGGACGATCGCGTACACCTGCCGGGCCGTCTCCCAGGCCTGAGCGGTCCGGCCCTGGGCGAGGAGGGCCTGGGACAGCAGCGCGAGCGCCCAGGCCCGATGGCCGCTCATCCCCTTCTGGCCGTACCAATCCGCCGCTTCGGAGGCCAGGCGCCCGGCTTCCTTGGAGTCGCCCGAGAGCCGCGTCAGGTTGGACAACTCGACGCGGGCCGCCGCCGCCTCCAGGGCCTCCCCGTTCTGGATGTGGCTCCGCAGCGCTTCCTCGACCTGCCGCCGCGCGCCCGGGAGGTCGCCCGCCTCCAGACTCCACCGGCCCAGCAGCCGGAGGGCCATCGCGGCGAGGCTGCGCGAGCCGATCCCGCGGGCCAGGGCCAGTTGCTCCCGGCTGAGCTTCTCCGCCTCCCCGAGGTTGCCGAGCCGGAGCTCGACCTGCGCCAGAGGACCCAGGACCTCGGCGGCGCCGGTCTTGTCGCGGCCCTGCCGCTTCATCTCCAGAGCCTGCCGGAGCCGGCGCCGCGCCTCCGGGAGCCTTCCCAGCCGGACCAGGTCCTCCGCCGAGGCCACCAGGATCAGGGGGCTGCGGACGGTGTCCCCCAGTTCACGGGCGAGGCCGTAGGCCTGGTCGTGCAGCCTCAAGGCTTGTTTCAGCTCACCTTGCCGCGCCAGGTCCGAGGCCAGTTGGTAGATCGCCCGGGCCTGGTCGAGGCGGTTGCCGGTCTGGCGGGCCCTGGCGAGAGCTTCCGCGAAGCTCTCGCGGGCGCCCGCCAGATCGCCCCGGGCGACTTGGACGGTACCCAGCACGTAGAACGTCCGCGCTTGCAGCACACGGTCGCCGCTCTTCGCGTACGAGTCCAGGGACTTCTCCAGGAACTCCTGGGCGCGCGGCATGTCTCCCAGGTCCTGATAGAGCAGGCCCAGGTTGGCGAGCTGCGTCGCCACGCCCTGGACGCTGCCGATCCGGCTGAGGGTGGCCAGCGCCTCGTGGTAGGCCTTCTCCGCCGCCGCCAGATCGCCCTGTTCATGCAGCGCCACGCCGGAATGGGTGAGGAGGACCGCTACGGCGGACTGGTTGCCGGCCCGGGAGAACAGGTCGTGGGCCTCCTGGTACAGGGGGAGGGAATCCTGGGGCCGGCCGGCCACGGTCACACTGTCGCCCTGCAGCATCAGCGCTTCCGCCAGGACCTGGTCCTCGCCCGAGCGGCGCGCTTTGCGGACGGCGGTCTCGACGGCGCGCGTCTGGAGACTGAGGTTCGCCAGACGCTTGGCGATCTGAGCCTCCGCGAGGTCGATCCGGGGATCCTCGCCGACCGTCCCGGCGGGTAACGGCAGCCTGCGCAGCTCCACCACCGTGGCCAGGGCCTCGGCTCCCCGGCCGGCGGAGGAGAGGGTGCTCGCCAGGCGCAGACCGTACTCCAGGTTGTCGGGGTAGAACGTCCAAAGCGACCGGTAGGTTTCGCTCGCCTTGGCCCAATCCTTTGCCGCCTCGCTGGCGCGCGCCTCGATCACCAGTCGCTGCTCCTTGGGCAGACCGGCCGCCAGTTGGACGGCTTTCCCGGCTTCCTCACGGGCCTGGGCGTCGTATCCCAGCCCGATCCAGGCCAGGGAGAGGGCCGATCGGATCACCGCCGAGTCGGGAGCGGCCTCGGCCGCCCGCTGCAGGAGGTCCCGCGCCCCCTGAGGATCGAAGGCGCGCAGCCGGATCAATCCTTCGGCATAGAGGTGGGCCGCCTCCGGGTTGCCCGGCTGGAGCGCCTGCGCGGCCCGGCTCTCCTCCGGCGAGGGGAGCGCCCACCCGAGGCCGAGCCGCAGCCGGCGGCCGGTCAGCGACATCAGGTCGAACAGGCCCTCTTCCGTCCCCACTTCGGCCAGCGAGGTCACGATGTCACCCTCCGGTGCCTTGACCACCCGGAGGTCGATC
>CAXTNS010000320.1:0-294 GCA_964245465.1 uncultured Thermoanaerobaculia bacterium | reverse complement strand
ATAGGAGCCCACGACCACCAGATCGGCGCCGAGGACCTCGTGGATCCGCCGGAGACTACTCTCTGCCAACGGATCAGCCGAGGAGAGGGAGCCCTCCACCCGGGCGACCTCCTCGCCCGAGACCATCCGGGCTTTGGAACCGGCGGTGAGCTCCGTGGTCAGCATCTCGGTCAGAGCCGTGGCGAGCCAGCTCTGCCGCTGGTCGCCCGAGAGGTTCTGGAATCTCATCACGGCCACCGTGGGACGGAAGCCGGCCGGCCGGACTGCCGCGGCCTCTTTGACGGCGGGCGGAGC
>CAXTNS010000319.1:7521-7817 GCA_964245465.1 uncultured Thermoanaerobaculia bacterium | reverse complement strand
GTAGTTGACGGCCTGGGTCCGCCCCGGAGTCTGACTCGTGCGGGCGAGACCCTTGCGTCCCAGGAGCCGGTTCAGCAGGCTCGACTTGCCGACGTTCGAGCGTCCGACGAAAGCGATCTCGGGACGACCGTCCCGCAAGTAATCCCCGCTGCCATGAGCGGACCGGATGAACTCCGCGCTTTCAATCTTCAAGCAGATTTTTCAACTGAAACCCGGGCCTTTCGGCCCGGGCTGATCAGGTCTGTCTCAGTGGGCCAGGGAATCCGAGCCCACAGCCCCCTCGGCGGGGGTTTCCC
>CAXTNS010000319.1:0-7511 GCA_964245465.1 uncultured Thermoanaerobaculia bacterium | reverse complement strand
GTCCAGAGCGAGCCGCAGGACCTCGTCCATCGACTCGACCAGGTGGAACTCCATCGACTCCCGCACCTCGCCGGGGATCTCCTCGATGTCCTTCTCGTTCTCCTTCGGGAGGATCACCTCGTTGATGCCGCCGCGGTAGGCGGCGAGCACCTTGTCCTTGATCCCGCCCACGGGCAGGACCTTGCCCCGCAACGTGATCTCCCCGGTCATCGCCACGTCCTTACGGACGGCGATCTTGGTGAGCGCCGAGATCAGGGCCGTGGCCATGGTGATGCCGGCCGAAGGCCCATCCTTCGGGATCGCTCCCTCGGGCACGTGCAGGTGGACGTCCAGGCTCTCGTTGAAGTCGGGCTCGATGCCGAAGAGATCGGCGCGGCTGCGCAGGTACGACACCGCGGCGCGGGCCGACTCCTGCATCACCTCACCGAGCTTGCCCGTCAGCGTCAGCTTGCCCTTGCCCGGCATCAGGCCGACCTCGGTCTCCAGCAACTCGCCGCCCACCTCGGTCCAGGCGAGGCCGGTCGCAACGCCCACCTCGGATTCCTGGTTCTTGCGGCGGGCCCGGAACTTCGGCTTGCCCAGCAGCTCGAACACCACCTCGGGCGTGACCGTGAAGTCGAGACCCGGCCCTTCCTTGACCACCCGGCGGGCGATCTTGCGGCAGATGGAGGCGATCTCGCGCTCCAGGCTGCGCACGCCCGCTTCCCGCGTGTAGCTCTCGATGATCACCCGGATGGCCTCGGCGTCAAAGGAGATCTTCTCCGGCGACAGGCCGTGGTCCTTGAGCTGGCGCACCACCAGGAACTGCTGGGCGATGGCCAGCTTCTCGTTGAGCGTGTAGCCCGAGAGCTGGATGATCTCCATGCGGTCCTTGAGCGGCGGCGGAATCGAGTGCGTCACGTTGGCCGTGGCGATGAACATGACCTTGGAAAGGTCGTAGTCCACGTCCAGGTAGTGGTCCATGAACGAGTCGTTCTGCTCGGGGTCCAGCACCTCCAGCAGGGCGGCCGACGGGTCGCCCCGGAAGTCCATGGACATCTTGTCGACCTCGTCGAGCAGGAAGCTGGGATTGATCGTCCCCGCCTTCCTCATCATCTGGATGATCTGGCCCGGGAAAGCGCCGATGTAGGTCCGGCGGTGGCCCCGGATCTCCGCCTCGTCGCGCACGCCGCCCAGCGACAGGCGCACGAACTTGCGGCCCGTGGCCCGCGCGATCGACTTGGCGAGCGAGGACTTGCCCACGCCCGGAGGGCCGACGAAGCAGACGATGGAGCTCTTGGTCTGCCCCACGAGCTGGCGCACGGCCAGGAACTCGAGGATGCGGTCCTTGATCTTTTCCAGGCCGTAGTGGTCCTCGTTGAGCACCTTTTCGGCGTGGTCGAGGTCCTTCCTCTCCTTGCTCTTCTTGCGCCAGGGCACCGAGACCAGCCAGTCGATGTAGTTGCGGGAGACCGTCGCCTCCGCGGACACCGGCGGCATGGCCTCCAGGCGCTTCAGCTCCTGCTCGGCCTTCTCCTTGACCTCCTTGGGCAGGCCGGCCTTCTCGATCTTCTCGCGCAGCTCGGTCAGCTCGTCGCCGCGGTCGTCCTTCCTGCCCAGCTCCTGGTGGATGGCCTTGATCTTCTCGTTGAGGTAGTACTCCTTCTGGGCCTTCTCCATCTGCTTCTTGACCTTCACGTTGATCCGCTTGTCGATGTTGATCTTTTCGATCTCGACGTCGAGCAGGTCGTGAAGGCGCTGCAGGCGCTCGTAAGGGTTGAGCAGCTCGAGCAAGGTCTGCTTGTCCGTGGTCGCCACCATCAGGTGGGCCGAGAGGATGTCGGCCACGCGGTCCGCGTCGTCGAGCTTGAGCGTCGACATCAGGCCCTCGAACGCCAAGTGGTGCGACATCTTGGCGTACTGCTCGAAGGCCGAGAGAACCTTGCTCATGTAGTTGCGCAGCTCCTCGCTCATCGGGTAGTTGACCTCGTAGGTCTCCACCTCGACGTTCAAGGCGCCGTCGGTCTCGGCGACATTGGCGATCTTGCCGCGCTGGACCCCTTCGACCATCACCCGCACGTTGCCGTTGGGCAGCTTGAGGTTCTGGATCACCGTGGCCACGACGCCGATGTCACAGATGTCGTCGCGCAGCGGATCGTCGATCCGGGGGTCCTTCTGGGCGGCCAGGAAGATGCGCTTGGTCGGCCCCGAGAGCGCCTGCTCCAGGGCCCGCACCGAGCTTTCGCGGCCCACGATGAACGGGGCCATCATATGGGGGAAGACCACCATGTCCCGCAACGGGACGAGGGGCAGGGTCTCGCGCTTCTTGTTGATGAATGGTGCAGCCATGTCGGGTGCTTGAACCCTTTCCTCAGCCGGCCTTCTTGTAGAGCATGATCGGCTGGATCCGGCTCGCAACGACTTCCTCGTTGATGAGGATCTGCTTCACGTCGCGTTGCGAGGGTATGGTGTACATGAGGTCGAGCATCAGCTCTTCCAGGATGATGCGCAGGCCGCGGGCACCCACGTTGCGCTTGAGCGCCTCGCGGGAGATGGCGGTCAGGGCCTCGTCCGTGAACTTCAGCTCCACCCCCTCGAACTCCAGGATGGTCTGGTACTGCCGGATGAGGCTGTTCTTGGGCTCGTGGAGGATGCGCACCAGCGCTTCCTCGTCGAGTTCCTCGAGAGTCGCCACCACCGGCAGGCGCCCGACGAACTCGGGGATCAGGCCGTACTTGATGAGGTCCTCGGGCAGCACGTTCTCCAGGAACTGGCCCGTCTTCTTCTCGCGCTTGCCCTTGATCTCGGCCCCGAAGCCCAGGGACTTCTGGTTCATGCGGCGCTCGATGACGTCTTCCAGACCCACGAAGGCACCGCCGCAGATGAACAGGATGTTGGTCGTGTCGATCTGCAGGAACTCCTGGTGGGGGTGCTTGCGCCCGCCCTGGGGCGGCACGTTGCACTGCGTCCCTTCGAGGATCTTCAGGAGCGCCTGCTGGACGCCCTCGCCCGAGACGTCACGGGTGATCGAGGGGTTGTCGCTCTTGCGGCAGATCTTGTCCACTTCATCGATATAGACGATGCCGCGCTGCGTCTTCTCCTTGTCGTTGCCGGACGCCTGGTAGAGCTTCAGGATGATGTTCTCGACATCCTCGCCGACGTAGCCCGCCTCGGTGAGCGTGGTGGCGTCGGCGATGGTGAACGGCACGGAGAGGAGGCGCGCGAGCGTCTGGGCCAGCAGCGTCTTGCCCGTGCCCGTGGGGCCGATCAGAAGGATGTTCGACTTCTGGAGCTCGACGTCGCCATGCGACTTCTCGGCGAAGTCGATCCGCTTGTAGTGGTTGTACACCGCAACGGCCAGCTTCTTTTTCGCCTGCTCCTGGCCGATCACGTACTCGTCGAGGAGCGCCTTGATCTCCTTGGGCTTGGGGAGGGTCGTGTCCTGCTGCTGCTCGAGCATCCGGTCCTCGGCGATGATGTCGAGGCAGATGTCGACGCACTCATCGCAGATGAACACGGTCGGGCCGGCGATCAGCTTCTTGACCTCGCGCTGGCTCTTGTTGCAGAACGAGCACCTCAGGACTTCATCGCCGCTGTCTTTCTTCGGCATTTCTCCTCCGTAGTGGCGGACGTTCACGAGGCGTATCGCGATGCTAGGAGCGTTCCAGGACGCCTGTCAACGTCTTGCCAAGTAGAACAGGCACCGCGGCGGAGGGTATTTCCTTCAATCCCATCAGGCTCCGCGCTGCCGGTCCTTGCTTCCGGGGGCTCCACCTCCCTAGGTGTCGCCACCCGCCCAAACGGTCACCGCACCGGGGTTGGGGCGGGCACCGGCCCGTCCGGCCGCCGCCTCATCATCACCCGGTCCGCGATGCCATACTCGACCGCTTCTTTCGCTCCGAGGATCCTATCGCGTTCCGTGTCGCGATGGATCTCTTCCTTCGGCTTTCCCGTGTGGTACGCCAGGATCTCGTCCAGACGGTCGCGCATCATCAGCATGTCCTTGGCGTGGATCTCGATGTCGCTCTGCTGGCCGCCGAGCCCCGAGAGCCACGGCTGGTGGATCAGGACGCGGCTGTTGGGCAGGAGCGTCCGCTTGCCGCGGGTGCCGGCCGCCATCAGCACGGCCGCCATCGAGGCCGCCTGGCCCACGGTGTAGGTCGCCACGTCGGGCTTGATGTACTGCATGGTGTCGTAGATCGCCAGGCCCGAGCTGATCGAGCCGCCCGGCGAGTTGATGTAGAGCGAGATGTCTTTCTCGGGATTCTCGGCTTCCAGGAACAGCATCTGGGCGATGATCAGGCTGGCGACGTCGTCGTCGATCGCGCGGCCGAGAAAAATGATGTTGTCCTTGAGCAGGCGCGAGTAGATGTCATAGGCCCGCTCGCCCCGGTTCGACTGCTCGACCACCATCGGAATCAGCATGCTTCAAAAGTCTCCTTGCTAGCCTTCAGTCATTTCAGGCAGGACGGCCGGAGCCGCCTCTTCCTCCGGTTCCCCGAGCAGGGTCCGGATCGTCTTGTCGCGCCGGAGCTGGGACCGCAGGTTGGCTAGGCGGCCGTCCTCGTCCAGCTTGCGGCGCAGGACCGGAGTCGAAACCCCTTGTGAGCGGGCCAACATAGCCAGAGTGCGCTCGAATTCCTCTTCCGTGACGCTGAGGTTCCGTTCGTCGGCAATCGCGTCGAGCAGCAGGCGCGCGTGCACCCGCTTCTCGGCCAGCGGCAGCATGTCGTTGGCCATGGCGTTCCAGTCGATCCCGGCCTTCTCCACGTCCATGCCCCGGCGCGCCAGGTTCTCGGCATAGTCCTGGACCAGGCCCTCGACCTCCCGGCGCACCACGCCCTGGGGCAGGGCGATCGGGTGGCGGTCGCGGAGCTGGTCGAGGAGCGCCCGGTGGCGCGCTTCGCGCCGCTGCTCTTCCCTGTTGGCCCGCAGGCGACCGACGACCGCGTCGCGCAGCGAGTCGAAGGTCTGGAATTCGGGATTGACCTTGGCGGCGAACGCGTTGTCGAGCGGCGGCAGGTCGCGCTCCTTGACCTCGATCACCTTGACGCGGAAATTCTGCTCGTGGACGTGGGGCTCGCCCCCTTCTTCCGCGGGCGGATGCTCGTGCCGGCGCGAGAACGTGGTCTCCTGGCCGGCGGACAGGCCTTGGAGCGCCAGCGAGAGCTCCTCCCAAACCTGGGGGTCACCCACCTCGACCTGAACGTTGTCGGTCCTCTCCTCGGGGTGCTCGGGCGAGCCCAGCGTGGTGATCTCGATGCCCACCAGGTCGCCCCGCGAGGCCGGCCGCTCGACCGTCACCCACTCGGAGACCTGTTTCCTCAGGTTCTCGATCGTGTCGTCGATCTCCAGGGTCCCGGGATCGACCTGGGGATCGGGCAGGTCGAAATTCTCGATGTTACCCAGCGCGATGGCCGGCCGGGTCTCCACCGTGGCCGTGAAGGTCAGGGGCTCACCCGGCTGGAGGTCGGTGATCTCGTCGACTTCGGGCGGCAGCAGGGGCTCGAGCGAGCTCTCCGCCTGGGCCTGTTTCCAGTAGCGGGGGAGCAGCCGTTCCTTGACTTCCTGCTCGATCTCGCTGGCGAAGCGACGGCGTACCAGCTCGGACGGCACCTTGCCCTTGCGGAAGCCGGGCAGGCGCACCTTCTGGCCGTACTCGCGGACCACGCGCAACGTCTCGGCCTCCACGGCCGGCGCCGGCACCTCCACCTTGACCTGCTTGCGGCAGGGGCCTACGTCCTCCAGAGATAAAACCACGCTCATCCGTGTCTTGTCCTCGCCTATTGATGCGAACCGTGGTGCGAAAGGGGGGACTCGAACCCCCAACCCGATCTCTCGGGACTAGATCCTAAGTCTAGCGCGTATACCAGTTCCGCCACTTTCGCAGGATCTTGTCTCAGGTTTGAGACCTCCAGGATATCAGGAGGGGTGGGGATTGGGGGAGTTGGTGAGCCGCGAAGGAATCGAACCTTCAACCCGCAGATTAAGAGTCTGCTGCTCTGCCAGTTGAGCTAGCGGCCCGGTCGGTCTGGATCATACTGCAAAGAGGAGATCAGTGACAACGCCACCGGCTCCACTTTAAACGTCTGGACATCCCCGCGCATTCCCACGACCTCGATCGTCAGCCTCCTTGCACGAAATGGACCACTTCCAGCCGGTCTCCCGCCCCCAACCGCGTCTCCGCGAACCGAGCCCGCGGCACGAGGTCGCCGTTGCGTTCGACGGCCACAGTGCGGGGGTCGCGACCGAGGCCGGCGACCAGGTTCGCCACCGTCGCCCCTTCGACGATCTGGTACGGCTCGCCGTTCAAGACGACTTCGAGGAGGGTCGGGGCGGTGTCCATGGCGGTTTATATAACACGGACGGATACGGACGGACACGAACTGTCACGGACAGGGGAGGACGGGACTACAGCAGGTGCTTCAGCTCGGCGCGGCCGATCGAGCTGACGGCGTTGATGATCAGGGCCGAGGTGCCACGGTTGACCTGGGGGATGTCGAAGCCGAGCGTCAGCAGACCGCGGTCGTCCGTGCGGCCGGAGGCCAGGACGCACGGTTCCAGCACGGTCGAGATCATCCGCACCGAAACCTGGGTGCCGACCATGGGCTGGCCACTCTTGCTGGAGCTGGCACGCAGGACGAGGGTGGCGCGGTTGCCGAGCGCCAGGTCCCGCTCCTCCTCCAGAATCAGCACGAGCTGTTCCTGGTCGGCCTCGCTCGTCAGGTACTCCAGGATCACCTGGTCCAGCGTCCGCTCCGGCATGGCCGACTTCGGCCCTGGCGTGGGGACCGAACGGACGGCGGAAGGTCCGGACGGAGCCACGTGGGTCCGTGCCACCGTCTCGCCGCCCGCTTCCGGGAGGGGAGGTGGCGGCGGGACCACCACCCGGCTCGAGATCGCCGGTAAGCCCGCCGGAGGGGTCTCGACGACCGCGAACTGCCCCGTCTGCCGACTGGCGTTCAGGGACGCGAGCTTGGCGTCCAGCTTGCCGTGGCGGATCGCCGCGATCATGGTCCGGTGCTGATGGTCCATGAGGGCGACGATCTCCTTCTCCTCCTTGCCCTCGGCGAGCATCTCGGCATAGCTCGCCCGCTTGCTCGCCAACACTTGGCCGCCCACGTAGACAAGGCTCTCGATGAAGGGGTTCGAGACCCCCTTGTCCTCCGTCTGGACATGGAACACCACTTCGCCGTGGCGGACGTCGGTGTTGTAGCCGGTGATCATGCGCGGGTCGGCAAAAGGAGAATTCAGCCGTTTCTGTACAGTACAGGCGAGAGGATTCTAAGAACAGGCTGGCGGGGAATCAAGCGCGGTCTCATCCTACTCCAACTGCCGTATAATCGTCTCGACCCACCGAGCCTGCTCGGGCCCTCCCCGGAAAACGGCGGGAGAGCAGGCCGATAGGGTGGTCCGGGAAACCGGGCCGCCTCCCATGCTTGGAAAGGCGTGGTCAGAGCCGGCGGCTCGGGGGTAGGAATTCATCTATGAGCCGCCTCCCCATCCTCGGCCAATCCCGCGCGCCCCTGCCG
>CAXTNS010000318.1:0-7837 GCA_964245465.1 uncultured Thermoanaerobaculia bacterium | reverse complement strand
GCTCAGCGAAGCGGCCTGACTCTCAGGATTGCAGATTTTTGCAACAACCGGGTCAATAGAGCTTGGCTCAGCAGAGATTTGGGTATTGAGGTGAGATCGTTCGACTTCCTGACTTCCCTTGCTGAAAACGCGCCTAAAATGCCGGTCGGTGTAGCGTCTCATTGTGCCCCTGAAGTCGAGGAAGCGCTCGCCCGACGAGAATGGGGAGCGATCTCGCATCATGAGTGGGCAAAGTTCGTCAAGGACCGTAAATTTATAGATTTCCATCTTCACGAATACAACTGGCCTGGTCTACTAAAGCTAAGGGGCATACGAGCTATACCCAGCAAGACGCCGAACCCCGCCAATCGAGCGGACGGATACCGCGCTGTCGCGCGGCCCCGCCGCTCATCGGCATAACGTTCGGCGTCCCTACCGCGACTGGGTCGGTCCGCATGCTGAGGAACGAACATTCCAAGTGCCTGACCGTACGGCCATTGGCTACAGAGGCATGCCAGGGCTGCAGAACAAGGCTACATGGCGGCTGGGTCCACCGACGGCAATGCCAGCGAAGCTGTGCGCGAATTGGGCAGGCGCTCGGTTCTTCGAGCCGGGCTACCCGTTGGAGTGCGGGTTCGACGGCAACACCTTCGCGTGTCGACAAAGGCCGCAAGGGGAATGACCCTCGGCTCCCAAGATTGTCACTCATGCGCTGTAACGAATGTGCTCCTGCGGCAGCCTAATCGGGCTGTACATCCGGGAGCGCTCGCCGAAGGGCGCTCCCTCAAAGGAGATATCGCATGAAGAAGCTTGCATTCGCTGCCGTCGTCGTCGCCCTCTCCCTTGCCATAGCGCCGGTCTCCGCTCAGGCTCCGGTCAACATCGTCTACCCGATCCACGGAGACGTGTATCCCATCATGGACCCGGCGCCGGGGGCGCTCCTCTCGGCCTACTTCACGTCGAGCTTCAGCGTCACCTGCCAGGGCGGGCAGCACACGGTGAAGTGGGGCTTTGACGCCACGACCGTCGGCTCGGCCACGTTCTACGATCAGTACAGTGCCCAGTTCGTCCACAAGTTACCGGGCGGCAACCACATCTTCTGGGTGAGCTCGGACTGCGGCGACAGCCGGGTGAAGTTCAGCGTCGGCAACTAGCCGCCTCGGCGTTTCCTCTGCAGCTCTGATCCCCTCTCTTCCTGTGGGAGGGAGGGGATCCAAGCCGTAAAGGGGTCGATACGCCACGATCAGAACGGCAGGACAGGGAAGCGAGTTTGGTGAAGCCGGAGTTGGAGCCGCCCTTGGAGAAGTCTCGACTCCTGTCCGTCTACATATAGGAACGTAGTCCTGTTCAGGTGTGGTGGCATGTTCTGCGAACAGGAGTCATCATGAGATCTCGTCCTTGGGTTTACAGCGCAGTCCTGATGCTGTCCACGGCAGCCCTCTCCTTTGCTCAGCCGGGCGAGCTCCTTGAGCCTTGGACTCGAGAGAGTGCCGCGATCGTGCTGGATCCCTTTCAAGGGAATGCCATTGACTGGGACAAGGTTGCCACGGAGCCCAAGGTCGTCGCGGTCATTCATCGAGCAACGATCGGCGGCCGTAGAGACACGAGGTACGCGGAGAGAAAAAGGGAAGCCAAGAGGCGGGGATACCTGTGGGGCTCTTATCATCTTGGCAGGCCTGGAGATCCCGTTCAACAGGCAGACTTCTATCTGGAAACGGTTGACCCCGCGGCAGATGAAGCCCTGGCGCTGGACATAGAGAGCTTGAACACCTCGACAGACATCAGTCTCGAGGATGCCGCTCGATTCATCGAGAGAATCAAGGAGAAGACCGGACGGTATCCGCTGGTCTATGGGAATGACAACGTAATACGAGCCATTACCGTCCGGTTCGGAAGGGACAGCGTCTTCTCCAAGACACCGCTTTGGTATGCTCGGTTCCGGAGGGAAATCCCCAACTTTCCGAGCGGCACATGGACCACCTATACGCTTTGGCAGTTCTCCAGCGAAATCAACTGTACGCCGGCAAGGCCGAGTGCCTGCCTCTTCCGAGTACCCGGCACAAGTACGGACATGGACGTCAACGTCTTTAACGGGTCCGTCGAGGAATTGAAGAGGAGATGGCCCTTCGGCAAGCCCGAGGATCAGGAATAGTGCCGCCGGCGCGATTTCTTCGTGACTTCCGGAGGCTAATCAGAAAGGACGGGTGCCATGGCAGATGACTCCGCCGCGGTCCAGACGTTCCAGGTTGATACGCAACGTGGTTTGTACCCCATCGTGTACGTGCGCGGATTTGCGGCAACGGCGGGGGAGCGTGAGGACACTTTTTACGACACGTATTACGGCTATGCCGCGACCGCGGTGGAGAAGCGTGACGCGCCGCCGCCGAACTTTCTCGAGCCCATTGTTTTTGAGGGCCAGTTGATCCGGTTCCTGAAAGAGTACGGCTACGTGGACGCCGCCAATGGCGGACTGATGCTTGCTCTCAGCAACGCCGCGGGAGCCATGCGCAATCCTACGCAGAGCCTGTGGATCAGCCGCTTCTATGACCGTGATGTCATGTTCGAGAAAGTACGCCCTATTGAAGAGCACGCCGAGGATCTGCGAAAGCTGATCTGTGAAAAAATTCCAAGCGAGCTCAAGAAGCTTGACGGGGTGAAGGTGGACCTTGGGCAGGACGATCAGGATTACAAGGTCATCCTGATCGCCCATTCCATGGGTGGCCTCGTTTGCCGTTGCCTGCTCCAGAGTCTGCTGCCGGGCCTCAAGCAGGATCCGAAGCGCTGGATCCACCGCCTGGTGACGATTGGGACGCCGCATGGAGGAATTGAGTTGAGCGTCGTCCCCGACTTCCTGGAAGATCTGATCGCAGGCAAGGGCAATGCCCTGAACGCTGCGATCTTCAAGGAAGACAGAATGCGTCAGTATCTGAAACTGGAGAAGGACAAGAAGGACAAACAGAGTAAGCTGGTTGACGTACGCAGCTTGAACGGCAAGTACCCCGAAGGGCGGTGTCTGTGTATCATCGGCAGTGACCACGACAGCTACAACGTCGTCAAGAAAGTGACCGGCAGCCATAGCGATGGGTTGGTCAAACAGGATCGTGCCTACATCATGGGAGCGTACTGGGCCAACGTGCATCGGGCGCACTCGGGGCGCAGAGGCATCGTCAACAGCTTTGAGACCTATGAGAACGTCCGGCGTTTTCTGTTTGGCGATACGCGGGTGAAGCTCTGGCTCGAGAACGTCGATCTGAAAACGGCCACTCCGCCCGACAACATCCAGGAGTTCTATGACATTGAGCTCTCGGTGTCCATCCGCGGGACAGGCGTGTTTCTTCACCAGCGCAAGCAGAATCCGTGCGAGAACGCCTACCGGTTGAAGCGGGGCGATTTCCCGTTGAAAAGTTGGCACTTGCACACGGGCTTCCTGGATACCAAGCTGCGCCCGCTCGGTGAAAAATTCTCCCACGTTCTGTTGGCGTTCCGTGTATCCCAGCACCGGGTTCGGGAGGGCTTCCTGTTCGATCACCAGTACCCGGAGCGCACGATCTACAGTGAGAGCATGGAGGTGCGGATCAATCTCGCCCCGGCAACGGATAAGGCAGCCTCCGCGGTGCAGTACCGTTGGCTGTCTGAGACCAAAGATCTGGACGACGCGAAGAGTTGGCAGTCGGCAACCCCGAAAGCGGGCGTTTTCCGCTTCCCCTTCCGCCAGGCGGATACGCTCGCGGGAGATCTGTGCATCAAGGCGGGGCCGTGGCCCGACGCCACCACGGAAACAGCAGGCATCAACGCGGCGGAGGCCTGAGTCCGAGTCGCGGCTCATGGTATTTCTCTGACAGGAGGAACACGATGCCTAACGGTACTGGATGGAGCGAGGAATACTTGAACGAGGAGGGTAAACGAGGTTCCGGAGGAAGCCCGGACAAGGAGAATCGGTTCTTTGAAAAGATCTCCGAGGACATCCGGTCGGTTGTCAGGCATTTTGAAAAGGACAATGGGCGTCCCATGCGTGCGAATCACGCGAAAATCCTTGCCGGCATCGTGGGGGCGGAGCTTCGAGTTTCGCAAGATATCCCACCCGACCTGGCCGTTGGCTTTTTGAGCGAACCGGGCAGAGCCTACAAGGCGAACGTCAGGTTCTCGAACGCCAACGGCGAATTCAAGGCGGACGATTCGCTACCTGATTTGCGCGGTGTCGCGATCCGCGTATTCACGGACCAGGGCGAGCACGATTTCCTGATGACCAATGCTGAGCCCCATCATGCAATCGATGCGCGTGAAGCGATGGTGGCGATCACGGCCGGAACAAAGAAGGATACCGTGGGGAATGCGATTCCGGACCTGGGTCCTGTCAGCGACAGTCTTTCAGGCTTGATCGGCGCGTTCCCGCACCTCTTGGTGAACCTTGGCTTGGGACCTGCGCGGCGCATCGCCGGCACTTTGAAGAAACAAATGGGACGTGAGGTCATGGGCCTGGATGGAGAGACATACTGGAGCCGCGCTCCCATAGCCATCGGAAAGGTCTCGGACCCACAACAGTCAGTCGCCGTGAAGTACAGATTGGAACCGGTTCTTGACGCACCTGTTCAACCCGAGGATGACCTAAAGAACGATCTTGGGCAAAAACTCAAGAACCGCATCCGCCAGGGCAGCGTCAGGTTCAACCTTCAGGTGCAACGGTTCGTCGACCTTGGCACTACGCCCATCGAAGATGCAACAGTACAGTGGCCGTCGATTTTCGAGACGATCGCGGAGCTCGTTATTCCAAAGGACGCAGAGATCAACGACCCTCTCATTGATGGGATTGATTTCAGTCCATGGAACGTTGACCTCAACAGCTTTCGGCCACTTGGCAGCATGAACCGCGCTCGCAAGGTCGTCTACGGAGCCAGTGCGAGTCTCCGGCACCCTGGCGGACAACGGCGGGATGCTTGAGAATTCTCTCGGCAGAGCACCGATGACTGTGGAGTGGACATGAAGCTCGGCCGAACCATCGCACCGAGCTCCGAGGCGGTCAGTTGGCGCCGGCGCCGGCGTGTACGGATGATTCTCGGGATGGTTTGCGTCCTTGGATTTGGCGCCAAGTTTCCGATGCAACTGTACATGATGATCGCCTTTCCCTTGATGATGCCGTCGCTTCTGTTACCAATCGGCGGGAGCTTGGTCTATGGTTTCCTGGTCAACGCTCTGAGCGCAGCGGCAGTCCTCGTCGCAGTCTATGCGCTCTTGATGGCTCTCGCACCCCGGAAGCCCACGGTGTTGTACCTGCGACGGTTTCGCCTGGCGACCGTTGCTCAGGCCATGAGCGACGCCATCGAGTCCGGAGTGGGGCGCCACTATCGCATCCTGACGCTGGATGACGCGGGCTTCGTTCCGCTCGAGGTACCGCGGCTGGAACGTCGGCTCTCCCGGTATGGATCGCTTGGACCGATACTGGGTGGGTTGGCTGTATTTTTCGGTGTGTTGTGGATGACCGCAACGATCTTCAACCGCTACGGATACAGCATCATCGGTCTGGGTGTTCTCGCCGTGGTGGCTTGGGAAGGCTTCTTGACAACCTTCGCCCCCTTCGTTGGGGCGATGCTGGTGTATTGGATCCTGTTTCTGGTTCCAGCATTCCTCATCCATCGGCGGCGTGTGAGGAGGCGCTCGCAGGTGGCGGTTGCCACGGAAGAGGATTTATCCGCGTGCCTGGAGTATTCCCAAACTCTGTCGGGCAGGGTTCGCGCGCCAGCCTTCATGGCGCCACAGGCCACGGTGGTGAAAGTCGTCGATGCTCTCTGGCAGGAGACCGTCATCGGTATCGCGCGGACTGCGGGAGCGATCTTCATCGACGTGTCTGTGCCCACCCTCCACGTGCTTTGGGAGATCGAGACCGCAACGCGGGACTTTCGCCACAAGATTGTTTATATCGGGCAAAAGCCGTTGGTTGAGCAATGGATGGAGGCGCCGACAGGCGAGGTTGGTTCTGAAGCTGGATCTAAGATCCGCGGGTTGCTGGAGGGTGCTACGGTGCTCGCCTATGAGCCGGTGAGCCGCGCCTCGAGGCGAGCCTTCCGCAAGAGCTTGCGAAACGCCCTGGACAACCTGAGGATCCCAAGGCCCGAGCATTTCGACATCGCGGGAAGTTGGCGGGGCATCACCACGGGTCATAGACCTCTATTGCCTCCTTTTTGGAAGGCTGTACTGCTATACGTCGGCTTGGCGGCTGCCTGTGTCCCCTTGAGCTCCGCGATCTGGGGCATGGTTTGGAACGGTGTACTTGCAAGACTGGCGGGCCGATAGGGTCCCGGGCTGTTTCTCGGTGTGTATGTGGTTCGTGTTCTAGAAGCGGTCTCATAAAAGCCGCCCCCCCTCGCCAGGGATTTCAATCCCTGGCGAGGGGGGCAGGAGCTGGTCATTTATGAGACCGCCTCTAATCGTGGGTACATCCGGGAGCGCTCGCGACAACAATGCCTGGTCGCTCGTAAGGGATGGGACGGTGACCTTTTCCATGGTGCCGGTTGCCAATGAGAGGGGAGGCTCATGGCGGAAGCCGGGGCCGCCGGCCAGTCCGCCGCGCCGGGTTGACCCTCCTCGGGGTGCGATGGTATCTAGAGCCCGATGCAACTCCGTCGGGCCCAACTCGCAGACCTCATGCCGCTCCGCCCGTGAAACGCGTCATCTTCTATGGTCTGGCGGGCGGCGTGCTCATCGCGTTGCTCAAGGTCCTCGAGTACCAGCACTTCGTCCGTGCCTATCCCACCGAGATCTATGGCGGCCTGGTGGCGGTGATCTTCTCCGCCCTGGGCCTCTACTTCGGGCTGCGGTGGTCCCGGTCCAAAGAGAAAGAGGTGGTGGTGGTCAGGGAGGTGCGGGTCGCGGCGGGCGAGCCTTTCGTGCTCGACCCCGGGAAGCTCAAGGAGCTCGGCATCACCCAGCGCGAGCATGAGATCCTCGGGCTCATCGCGGAGGGGCTGAGCAACCGGGAGATCGGCGAGCGGCTCTTCGTCTCCGAGAACACGGTCAAGCCCCACTCCTCCCGCCTGTTCGACAAGCTGGGGGTCACCCGCCGGGTCCAGGCCGTCCTGCAGGGGCGGGAGCTCGGCCTGATCCCCTAGGAGGTCCGTGGGGGCGGCCCCGCGTGGCCGCCCTGAGGCGGGTCAACGAAAGTATGAATCCCGGGCTCCGGCCCGAAGATCACCCGAAAGTAGGACGACGGAGCCGGGTCGCGGCGCCTAGGCTGCGGGGCAAACAGAGGAGAAAACGGCAATGAAGAAAATCGTGCTCCGCTTCGGTCTCGCGTCGGGTGTCCTGCTGGTAACGATGTTGGTGGGAATGCTTCTTCTGTGGAGAAGGGGAGCCGTCGACTTCGACCACAGCGAGGCCATCGGCTACAGCTCCATGGTCCTTTCGTTCCTGCTGGTCTTCTTCGGGGTCCGGTCGTACCGCGATACCGCCGGTGGGGGTGCGATCAGCTTCGGCAAGGCCTTCGGGGTCGGCCTTCTCATCACCCTGACGGCCTGCGCGATGTACGTGATCGCCTGGGAGATCGCCTACTTCAACTTCTTCCCCGACTTCCTGGATCAGTTCAGCGCGCACGTCCTCGCGAAGATGCGCGAGGCTGGCGAGAGCCCGGCGGCCATCCAGGAGAAGACGGAGCAGATGGCCGATATGGCGAAGCTCTACACCAACCCGCTCTTCAACTCGGCCATCACCTTCATGGAGGTGTTCCCGGTCGGGCTGATCATGACGCTGGTCTCCGCCGGGATCCTGCGCCGGAAGCCCGGCCAGGAGGTGCCGGCGGCGACCGTGACAGGGACAAGCGCCCGCTGATGGGCCGCATCGCCGCCGAGCGGGCCGACCTCGTCATCGT
>CAXTNS010000317.1:0-7859 GCA_964245465.1 uncultured Thermoanaerobaculia bacterium | reverse complement strand
ACCTGGACCCCCGCCCGCCGCGCCGCCTCGGCGATGGCCCGCACCTCCGCTTCGAGCCGGTCTCCGGGCAGGCCCGCCTCCAGCACAAAGCTGACCACCAGGGCGAGGGGACGGGCGCCGGAGACCGCCAAATCGTTCACCGTGCCGTTGACGGCCAGGTCGCCGATCGAGCCGCCGGGAAACCGCAGCGGGCTCACCACGAAGCTGTCGGTCGTGAACGCCAGCCGCGTGCCGTCGATTTCAAGATGAGCGGCGTCGCCCAGAGGCTCCAGAAGCGGTCCGCCGAAGAGCGGCGCGAAGAGACCCTCGACCAGCCGCCGGCTGGCCTTGCCGCCCGCGCCGTGGGCCATCTCGATCTGGGGATCGCGAAAGCGGATGATGGCCGGCGGGCTAGACATGCGCGGGCACTGCCCGATGACCCCGATGGTGGGCGTACTGGAAGTGGGCGGCGCAGGCCCCTTCCGAGGAGACCATCAGCGCCCCGATCGGACGCTCGGGCGTGCACTCCTTGCCGAAGAGCTTGCACTGGTGGGGCTTCAGGACCCCCTTGAGCACCTCGCCGCACTGCGCGGCCTTGGGGTCGGTCACCCGGATGCCGGGCAGCGAGAACCGCCGCTCCGTATCCCATTGCGCGTAGGCGTCGCGGATCTTCAAGGCTGACTGCGAAATGAAGCCGAGGCCCCGCCACTCGAAATAGGGGCGCAGCTCGAAGACCTCCGCAAGCACCTTGAGCGCGGGGAGGTTGCCTTCCCAGGGGACTACCCGCCCGTACTGGTTCTCGACCTCCGAGCGTCCCGCCGCGAGCTGGCGAAGAATCATCAGGATGGACTGCAGGATGTCCAGCGGCTCGAAGCCCGAGACCACGACCGGCTTGCCGTAGTCGCGGGCGATGAACTCGTAGGGCCGGCAGCCGATGACGGTCGACACGTGGCCGGGACCGACGAAGCCGTCGAGCCGCATGCCCGGGGATTCGAGGATGGCCTTGATCGCCGGGATGATGGTGACGTGGTTGCTGAGCACCGAGAAGTTGGTGATCCCCTGGGCTTTCGCCTGCAGGATCGTCAGGGCGGTCGAGGGGGCCGTGGTCTCAAAGCCAATGGCGAAAAGCATCACGTGCCGCTCCGGCGTGGCGCGGGCGAGCTTCAGGGCGTCGAGCGGGGAGTAGACCATGCGGATCTCGGTCCCCCGAGCCTTGACCTCCAGCGGGCTCCCCTTGGTGCCCGGCACCCGCATGACGCCGCCGAAGGCGGCGAAGATCACCCCGCCGGTCTCCGCCACCGCCAAGCCGTCGTCGGTCCGCCCCATGGGGAGCACGCAGACGGGGCAGCCGGGGCCGTGGATCAGCTCGACGTTTTCGGGCAGGACGTCGGCGAGGCCGAAGCGGTAGATGGCGTGGGTGTGGCCGCCGCAGACCTCCATGATGCGGTAGTGCCGGTCCGGATCCGCCAGACGGCGGATCTCGTCGGCCACCTGCCGGATGAGATGAGGGTCGCGGAATTCGTCGACGTACTTCATGGCGGCTCAGGTCCCCCCCGGGTCGTAGCCGAAGTCGTAGCCCTGGAGCTCCTCGATGGCCTGCTGGTCTTCCCCCAGCATGGCCAGCATCCGCATCTGCTCCTGCGCCCCCTCTTCGCTGATCTTGCTCATGGCGAAGCCGACGTGGATGAGCACCCAGTCCCCGGACTCCAGGGGCTCGTCGCTCAGGAGGTCAATGTTGACCTGGCGCCGCACGCCCGCCACCTCCACGGCCGCGAACTGCGGGCGTTCCGCTGGCAAGTCGACGATCCTACCGGGGATGGCAAGGCACATTGAAATCCTCCGCTCCGATCCGAATGTATGCCCCTGGTCCCGGCCTGTCAAACCAGCCTCACCGGCACCGTCACCTCCACCAGGACGTCGGGCTTGACGCGCAACGCGCCCAGGAGAGCCCGGTACGGCTTGATGCGGAAATCCGGCTGGTGGAGGGTGATCCTGGCCAGCGCGCGGCCCCCGTCCAGCCGCACCGGAACTCCGATGTCCCTGGCGACCCCGTGCAGTTCGAGCCGGCCCATGACCCGGGCATTCTGGGCTTCCCCGTCCTTCTTTTCGATCGATGACGAGCGGAAGGAGATCACCGGGTACCTACCGGCCTCCAGGACCTCGCGCGCGATGTTGCCTTCGATCTCCCGCCGGTCGCGCTCCGAAGGCTCCCGCTCGTCGACGGCCCCGCCCTTGAGGACCCCCACGACGCGCAGCGAGTCGGCGCGGAATTCGGCATGGACCGCGGATTTCCCGTCGATCTCGATCGTGAAGTCGGTGACCCGCAGCTTGAGGTCGTGCCCCACCGCGGCAAGCGCTCCTTCGCGGTAGACATAGACGAAGCAGTCGCTCTGCCCGGGGCCGAAGACTTCCATGCCCTATCCCCTTACATCCGCTTGATTCTGAGATAGCGCTTCAGACTGGGAAACGCGATCGCCAGAATACCCACGAGCCCCGCCGCCACGACGATCAGCAACCATTGCATGACGTCTCCTCCTTCCTTTCGTCCCGCTCAAGAAGGTCAAGAATCATCCTCACCGCTTCGTTCACCGCCGCGGAAACCGGCTCGCTCAGGCCCATCTCCTCTTCCGTCCGGGCCGGCTCGCAGCCCACGATCCGCACGCGCCCCGGCGTCCCACCAAGCGTCTTGAGCATGGCGAAGACCGTGCGCGGGTCCATTCCGTGGGCATCGGCCGGCCCTGAGCCCTCCCCAAGATCTTCGAGGTCAGGCTCGATGAGGTAGACAGTCCCCGGCTCGCCGCCACGAGGCGTGGCGTCCACCAGGATCGTCGACTCGTAGCCCTCCAGGAGTTCATAGGCGAGATGGATGCCCCGGATGCCGAAGTCGGCGGCCCGAACCCCGTCAGGCAACCGCACCGAGGCCAAGCGCCTCGCCACTTCGACGCCGAAGCCGTCGTCTCCCAGGAAGACGTTGCCGACACCGGCGATGAGGGTATGGGGACGGGCCCCTACATCCGTTTGATTTTCAGATAACGGTTTAGATCCGGCAGCGACTGGATCAGGACCGCCGCCGCGGCCAAGGCCAGCGCGCCCAACAGTAGGCGTCGCACCATACGATCTCCTTTCTCCGGATTCCAGGGGCTCTACCTCCTCCGGGTAGAAGTAGAAAAAACGCCCATGCCCAGTATGCAGATCGCCTGCCGCCTGGTCTTCGTCCTCAAGGCTCACCGCCACGTAGGCCACGTCCTCGACATCCCGGTAGACCCCTTCGACGCGCGCCGGCCGGCCGGCCAGGAACAGGTCCATGGAGTCGGCCCGCCGGCTGGGCCGGAGGCGGACGCGCGAGCCGTTCGCCACCCGGACCCCTCCGACTTCTACCCAGGCCTCTTCGGGCGGCACGACTCCCGGCGGGTTCAGGAAACTCTCCCATTCCGACAACAGCGCTCCCCGGGCAGGCTCGAGGGAGCGGACGGTGCCATGCATGCGTTCGAACACCTCGGGAGGGATGGAGTCGGAGCGCTCGATGATCTGCCGCGCCCGCTCGTCGGTGCCCCTCGCCTCCCGCTTCTCCTCTTCGGTCAGGGTCATCACCCGGAGCGTCAGGATCTCGTCGATTTCGGTCGAGTCGTAGAGGATGATCGGCGACGACAGCATCACGTTGCGGGCGGGCGCAGCGCCGGCCAGGACGGGCCAGGTGTGCAGGTTGGCGCACGCGGCGGCGGCGGCGGCGGCCTGCGGTGGCGGATCAAGCAATGAGACGAACGCGCCACCGCGCACGGCGAGCAGCGTGTGGACTCCCACGAGAGAGCGGCGCAGGGCCTGCTCCCGGTCCGCACCGTCCCATGGATCAGAGTTTTCGAGGCGCACCCGGACCTTGATCAGCTCTCCCGAGGGCTCGGCGGCGACATGGACAAGGGCCGAGAGGGGCCAACGCTCGCGCACGATCCGGCCCGCGACGGTGCCGTCCGCGGCGTGAACCGTCTCGGCCTCGCGCCACGCGGGGATCTCGATTGGGATCCGCAGTTCACGGTCCAGGAGATCGGCGAGGAGGATCGCCGTCTCGTCAATACGCTGCTCCACGCCCTCCTCCCAGGTCACCAGGGTGCGGTCCCCGACATCGAGGGTCTCGACGGGCTGGAAGGAGGCGTTCTCGACGGTCCGGGCCTGGACCTGGAGGAACCGCACCCTGAGGTCGATCTCAGGATAGGCCTCCGGCTCGACGAGGACTTCGGTCTGCATGGCCCATGATTCACTCCCGCCGCGCTCGGCGTAGGCGCGGGGGACCACGACCCCGAACTGCCAGCGCAGGCGGTTCTTGGCCGCCGAGGCCCTATAGGGATAGAGCACGTAACCCTCGTAGAGCACGGCGTCGGCGACCTTCTGGGCCAGCTCGAAGCTCACGACGGCCTCTCCGGGTCCGCCTCTCGGATCAGCGCCTCGATGGCGTCGTCCCAGGTCGGCAGCGCCCGCTCCCCGCGGAAGCGGTGGAGCGCGTCGAAGCTCTCCCGCCGCAGGCGGATCCAGGCGCTGTCCGGGAAGTAGCGGTCCATCAACTCCCGCCAGACCGCGACCGGCAGGCGGAAGGCCGCCTCCTTCTCCCACGGCACCGGCTCGACGCTGAAGCCGGTCTGGCCGCGGGCGAAGACCGTGCCGTTGAACAGCAGGAGCAAAGGGATTTCCCCGTCGTCGAGGCCATGGAAATACTTGGCCGCCGTCACCTCGAAGTCGTAGGTGCAGGCCACCGGCAGATCGATCTCCGTGCTCCCCTCGAAGCCCTGCACCATCGTGGAGACGTGGGTCCACAGGATCGTCTTCAGGGTCTGGCTCCAGCGCTGGGGCTCGCCGAAAAGCTCCAGAAGGCGTTCCTCCTCGGCTCCCGAGTAGTGGCGCTGGCGCGGCTCAATCTGGATCTGGCAGCGTAGCGCGAGGGTATGGATCCGCTCCCCCGTCGTCTCCTCGATGCGCAGCCGCAGGGCCAGCGTCGGCACGGCCGCGTACGGCTCGGGGCGGACCCCCAGCACGGCGAAGCTCAGGTTGCTCACCTCGCGCGCTCCCGCAGACCAGAGAAGAAGGCCTCGATGGCCTGCCAGGCCTCTTCGCCGCCGTGAAAGCCCTTCCAGTGGCGGCGCACGAGCCCCACCAGCTCGTAGCAGGCGTCGATGGGAACGACGTACCCCTCGAAGCCCGCCGGCCGCTTGAACACCAGGAGCGCCTCGACGTCGGGGGTGAGGCCGGCGAGCACGGGATTCGCCCGCTCGACCTCCTGCCAGGTCTCCAGGGAGAGAAGCGATTCCGTGGCCCCCGCGAGGCTGGGATAGAACGCCACGGTGCGGCCGAGGGTGGTGTTGAAGAAGAAGAAGGCCAGGTCGACCGGAACCTGAGCCTGGTCCCACTGGGCCTCGGTCAATACGGCCTCGCCGAGCCGGAGGTAGCGGTCCGGCACCGCGCGGTATTTGCCGCCGCCGGCGCCTTTGGCGGTAAAGAGGAGATAGCAGGGCCGGCAGGCGCACATCAGGTTCCGCCGTTCGAGGTGGACGACGTGCGAGTGCCGCTCGGGGAGGACCTCGCCGCAGAACTCGCACCGTTCCTCGAGGGGTGGCGCCGGCGGCCGCTCGCCGATGAAGCCTCTCAGCCGGCGGATGAACCGTGCGCTCTCTTCGCCGTCACCCACGATTACCCTCGAGCTCACGGCTGCCCTCGAGCTCGCTCGGGCACCGCAGTGGGGCGGGACCGATCTGGACCAGGGGGTCTCCTGCCGAAACCGCCACCATCTCGGTCACCCCGATCCCCTCGGCCAGCCCCTCGACCTCGATCCGCAGGATCTCCGGGGCCGCCTCCTCGATGGCCTTCTCGACCGCCAGCTTCATGGTGATCGCCGAGGAAGGGCAGCCGTGGCAGGCCCCTTCCAGGCGCAGCCGGACCACGCCGTCCTCGCCGATGTCCAGCAGCCGGACGTCGCCGCCGTGCGAGCCTAGGTGGGGACGGACCTTTTCCAAGGCCGCCAGGATCCGGTCCTCGACGGACAGCGGGTGCAGGCCGTGAAGAAGGAGGAGGCTCGCCACGAGCTGGTCGTCCGCGAAACGGTCGAACAGCTCGCCGGCGCCCGGACTCTCATAGACGATCTCCAGGACCCTCTCCAGCCCCTCGCCATAGACATTCACGAGCAGCCGCACCAACTCCTCGGCCGTCTCCCGGGCGCGGGGATCGGGAAGGGTCCCCAGCTCTTCGATCAGCGTCTCGATGCGGTCGCTCGCCGCCCGTAGATTCTTCGCCTCAGCCATTGGCAGAGTGGATCGGAGAGTGGCGCTGCTCCAGGACCTTGCCGTTACCGAGGTACATGTGGACGCCGCACGGCAGGCACGGGTCGAAGCTGCGCACCGTCCGCATGATGTCGATGCCCTTGAAATTGTCCGGCGGGTTCTCCTCGAAGATGGGACAACCCATGACGGCATCCTCGTAGGGTCCCGGCGTGCCGTACACGTCGCGCGGATTGGCGTTCCACGGCGTGGGCGGGTAGGGGTGGTAGTTGGCGATCTTGCCGTCGCGGATCACCATGTGGTGCGACAGCACGCCGCGCACGGCCTCGGTGAAGCCGCAGCCGATCGCATCCTTGGGCACCTCGAACGGTTCCCAGGTCTTGGTGTGGCCGGCCCGGACCTCCTTCAGGGCCTCGTCCATGAAGTGCAGGGCGCAGGCGGCGGCATAGGCCTGGAAGTAGGTACGCGCCCGGTTCCGCTCGATGGTGTTGCTCCACCGGGGGACCTTCCACTCGAAGCTCACCGGCCCCTTGGTCGCCGTCTTCGGCAGGTTGATCTCGACGCTGTTGCCCGTCGCCTTGACGTAGCCGATGTCCACCATGCCGGCGAGCGCGGTGGCCCACAGGCGCGCGAGCGGCCCGCCGCCGGTGTCGAGGGCCAGGTAGTCCTTGCCGTCATACCAGCGCGGCGACATCACCCAACTGTACTTCTCGTCGAAGTCCCGCTTCTGGGGCTTGGGGATCGTGTGCTGGTTCCACGGATGGCGCTCGTCCACGGGGTTGCCCAGCGGATCGTTCTTGACGAAGATCTCGTGCCCTTTCCAATCCTCGTAGTAGGAGCTCCCCAGCAGGATGCGGATGCCGAGGTTGATCTCCACCAGGTCGGTGGTGACCAGCTTGCCGTCGACCACGACGCCCGGGGTAACGTACATCGCGCGGCCCCAGTTGGTCATGTCCTTGTACTCGAAGTTGCAGACCGCGGGGTCCTGGAAGCTGCCCCAGCACCCCAGCAGGATGCGGCGGTTCCCCACCTGCTCGTACCCGGGCAGGGCCTCGTAAAAGAAGTCGAAGAGGTCGTCGTGCATGGGCACGACCCGCTTCATGAACTCGACGTAGCGCATCAGCCGGCTCAGGTAGTCGGTGAAGAGTTGGATCGTGGCCACGGTGCCGACGCCGCCCGGGTAAAGGGTCGAGGGGTGGACGTGCCGCCCTTCCATCAGACAGAACATCTCCCGGGTCATGCGGCTCATCTGCAGAGCCTCGCGGTAGAACTCACCCTCGAAGGGGTTGAGCGACTTCATGATGTCGCCGATGGTGCGGTAGCCGTGGGCGCCCGCGTGCGGCGCCTCGGTCTGCGCGGCCCGCTCCCAGACACCGGGGTTGGTCTCGCGCACCATCTTCTCGCAGAAGTCCACCCCGACCAGGTTCTCCTGGAAGATGTTGTGGTCGAACATGTACTCCGCGGCCTCGCCGAGGTTGACGATCCACTCGGCCAAGGCCGGCGGCCGGACCCGGTAGGCCATGTTCTGAGCGTAGACCGAGCAGGTGCAGTGGTTGTCGCCGCAGATGCCGCAGATCCGGCTGGTGATGAAGTGGGCGTCGCGCGGGTCCTTGCCCTTCATGA
>CAXTNS010000316.1:7445-7872 GCA_964245465.1 uncultured Thermoanaerobaculia bacterium | reverse complement strand
GCCTCCGCCTCCGGGGCCCGGTGGCGGCCCACCCGGCCCCGGCCCAGCCATATCCGGCCCGGGTTCCCGCTGCTGGGCGGCCGCGATCGATTGCTTCTGGATCCCCTGGAGCTCCGCCAAGGCCTGCCCCGTGGTGACGCCGGGAGCCAGGCGGCCGATCACACGGACGATGCTCATCCGCTGCCGCCCTCTCTCGCTCGCCTCGTCGAGCGTGAGCGCCACCAGGACGTCCACGTCCGGATTGCCGGGGAAAGCGAACTCCCGCGGCAGCACACCCACCACCTCAACGCGCTTCCCATCGAGCCTCAGCCCTTGGCCTGCGAGGGCCGTGTCCGGCCCGAAGAGCCGGCGCCACAGCCGGTCGGAGACCATCGCCACCGGGGCGGCTTTGAGCTTCTCGTCCCCGGGGCCGAAGCCGCGCCCCCGC
>CAXTNS010000316.1:3082-7435 GCA_964245465.1 uncultured Thermoanaerobaculia bacterium | reverse complement strand
TGGGCTCCCACGAGACGCTCCGGGCTCTCGCCTCCCGTCAGCGTGAAGCTCTCATCCGTGAACGCCGCCACCGACCCGAGAGAGCGGCTGCCGTCGCGCCAATCCAGATAGTCGGCGCCCGCCGTGAAGCTCATGCCCATTACCTGGAGGGTGTTCTCCACCCACACCAGCCGTTCCGGAGCCCGGTAGGGGAGGGGGCGCAGCAGCAGCGCGTCGACCACGCTGAAGATCGCCGAGTTGGCGCCGATGCCGAGCGCCAGGGTAAGCACGGCCACGAGAGTGAACGCCGGCCTGGCGGCGAGGGTGCGCGCCGCGAAGCGGAGATCGGAAACGAGGTGTCCCATTCTTGTCGCTCCTTCCAGCTTCTACAAACGTTTCAAGGCGGGCAGAGTTCCATACTGCTTTGACGGAATCACAACCCACGTGCGAAGGGAGATACCTCTTTTGCAGAATTCAGTGTTGTAGTAGGCTGAGGACCATGACGATCGATGATGAGGTGAGGCGGGCGACGAAGCTCCTGGAGACCGTCATGCAGGCGGCGGGGCTGACGAGAAAGGACCTGGACCAGCGGCTCGGAGCGGGTCCGGGGTACGTGAGCCAGGTGCTCACCGGGAGAATGGAGCTCAAATTTCGTCACATCCTGGCGATTCTGCATGCTCTGGACGTGGAGCCCAGCATCTTCTTCCAGACCTTGTATCCGGAGGACCGGCCGGCGACGGACGCGGTGGTGATGGAGGAGTTCCTGAGGCGTTTCCAGAAGCTCGGTTTCGGCGCCCAGCCCGCACCGCCGCCGAGCCCGGCCCTGGACCCCCAGGAGCTCGAGAAGATGATCCAGAACGCCGTCCGCGCCGCTCTGACCGGAACGGCTCCCGGGGCTACGACGGTTGAGACAGCGTTGAAGGATGCTTCTGGCGGAGGAGAGGGAGGCAAGCCGCCCCGGGGGGATAAGGGACCCCGGGGCAGCCGCAAGCCGAAAGGTTAGCCGGAGATGGGGCTCCGGCGTCCGGGGAAGCGCTCCAGCCGCCGGAATTCGACCGCCACCCTCTGCAACAGGGCCGCGGTAGCTTGGTCTTTCTGGACTGCTTCGTGGAGCATGAGCAGAGCGCCGAGCGCCTCACGCCGGATGTTGCGGGCGCGGAAGATCTCGACCATTTCATCGACGAGTAGACGGATTTCCGTGGTCCGCCCCTGCTGCAGCCAGACGGCCGCAAGGTCGAGGGACGCCAGAGCCGCGTCATAAGGCTGCTTGTCCTGCATGAAGACGTCCCGCACGTGGAGAAAGGCTTGTTCGGCTTCTTCCTCCCGCCCTTGTCCAGCCGCGACTCGGCCTTCCAGCCACTGCGCCCTGATCTCGTCGAAATGTTCACCATGGACTGCATAAAGGTCCCGGACCTGAACGAGCAACCTCTCTACCTCGTCAACCCGGCCGGCATCAAGAAGACACCAGAGCAGGCCGTGCACGGCGGCCAGCATCAGCTTCGGGTCCCGTGCGGCGTCAACCTGCTGGATTCCCTGGGCTAGGAGTCGGACGGCTTCTTCCGACTCCAACGCATAGCCGGTCGAAATGCCCTTGCTGATGAGGGCCCGCGCCGCCGATTGCCGATCGTCCATGCGCGAGTAGATTGCGTAGACGCAGTCAAGCAGGCGATAGGCCTCTGCGAACCGGCGCTGATCGGTGTAAAGCGACGCGGTGAGATCCATCAGGCGAGCGAGGAGGAGCGGGTCGCCGGCACCGCGGTCATGGAGATCCAGAGCACGAGCGAGGGTGACCTCCGCAGCCGGAAAATCGTCGGCCACCCGGTAGGCGTTACCGAGCTCGGCCCAAGCCCGTGCCTGGAGATCGGCCAGTTCCTCCGGCATGTTCCCTTTCGTGGGGGCCGTGGCCATTTTCTCGGCAAAGGCCACAGCGAGAGAAGCCGCCATGATCAGCTCTTCCGGATCACCATGGCGAAGCGAGAGGCAGCGATCGAGGAGAGCCTCACAACGCTCTCGGGCATCCCAGGTTCGTGCCCGAACTGCGGGAACCTCGGCAACAGGAACCTCTTTCGGGAAGGCCGGACCGGTATGCCGAGCCGCTAGATTCTCCTTACCGATGGAGACCGCGTACTCGCGGGCGGCGGCGAACGCTTTGAAGAGAGGGAAGTCGTATTCGGCACCAGAGGTCGGAGCGGGCTCCGTCATAGGTGCTGGGCCGCTGCCGAGCATCACCGATGCGAGAGGCGCCATCGCCTGACGGCACCGCGTGCATCCGCTCAGCAGATGGCTGATCACGGGCGCGGCTTGGCGGGGCGCCATCTCACCGAGAAGGAAATGCTCCAACTCGGTGGCGCTCGGGTGACGTTCGCCTAGTTCTCCTTTGGCCATCGAACCCTCCCTCAGAGAAAAAGATGTCTCGCAATTGTCTCATAAGTTAAGTCTATTTATCTCAACAAAGGAGACACTACGAGCCTCCATTGGGGTCGATCATCCCACCGTGATCTTGCGAGGACGCAGCGGCTTCCTGCTTGTTTCCTCCAGAGCTGACCACTCCTCCCCCCTTCTGCTGGAAGTCCTGGGGCTGGAGCGTGTGGCCGGACCATAGGCTGCTCAACCAGGAGATGACCTGGTCGAGGAAGCTGGAGTCGAAAACCACGGGAGCCTTCGATGTCTGTGCCCGGCCGGCCGGAGCAGCCACCGCCGGCAGAGCGAAGCAGAAAATGCTCAATAGCAGGGTGGCAGACGTAACGCGACGGACGATCGGACGAGACATGAATCCCTCCTCTTGAAGCGGACTTGATAGGCCCGCGGGATATCAGTGGGACCAGCTTGAGTGCCCTGGATTGTGGACCACGGCGGCTCTTTTTTCCAGAGGTCCCGTTCCATGAAAAGCGCGCAGTGGCAGATCCCAAAACGTCCCTGCGGGCGCTCTCATATCCTAGGGTGCTGCGAGACGGGAAAAATGCGCCCACCGGACCAAAAAAGTCTTATCCCGTGAACTTGTACCCCAGCCGGTGCACGGTGACGATGTGCTTGGGGTCCGAGGGGTTGTCCTCGATCTTCTTGCGGAGCTTGGCGATGTGCATGTCCACCGTACGGGTGAAGGGGATGGCGTTGTAGTCCCAGACTGTGTCGAGGAGCTTCTCGCGGGTGACGATCTCGCCCGCGTGCTGGATGAAGTAGGCGAGGAGCTGGAACTCCCGGGGGGAGAGGTCGATGGGCTGGCCGTCCTTCTTCGCCTCGTGGCGCTTGAAGTCGATCGCGATGTCGCCGAAGCGGTAGGTCTCGGGCGGCGCCGCCGTGCCGGCCGTCGGGACGCGGGTGCGGCGCAGCACGGCCTCGGCGCGGGCCAGGAGCTCCATGAAGCCGAAGGGCTTGGTGATGTAGTCGTCCGCCCCGAGCTTCAGGCCCAGGACCTTGTCGATCTCCTGGCCGCGGGCGGTCAGCATGATGATGGGCACGCTGTTGCCGTCCCCCCGGAGCTGCTTGCAAATGTCGAGGCCCGTCATCTTGGGCAGCATGACGTCGAGCAGAATCAGGTCCGGCCCCTCGGAAGTGGCCATCTGCAGGCCCGCCTCGCCGTCCTTGGCCACCGTCACGGAGTAGCCCTCGTACTGGAAGCCGTCGCGCAGGGCGATGGACATAGCTTCGTCGTCTTCTACGATCAACACACGGGTCTCGGTCATCTCGTCAGGCCTCGGTAGCTGCGGGAGAGGGGGCGGCGATCGGGAAAGGCTCCGGGGAATCGGCGGGCAGGTGGATCGAGAAGGTGCTCCCCTCGCCCGGACGGCTCTCGACGGTCACCCTGCCGCGGTGCGCCTCGACGATGTGGCGGACGATCGCGAGCCCCAGGCCGCTCCCCTTGACGTCGTGCACCAGGCCGGTCGAGACGCGATGGAAGCGGTCGAAGATCTTCTTCTGCTCGTCCCGCGGGATGCCGATCCCCTGGTCGCGGACGGAGATGACGATGAAGCCGCCGTCCCGCTTGAGCGACACGGTGATGTCCTTGTTGCCGTTGGAGTACTTGACGGCGTTGTCCAGAAGGTTCGAGATCGACTGGGCGATGGCGCCGGTGTCGACGCGGGCCGACGGCAGGGGCGTGTCCGCGCCTTCCAAGATGACGTTGAAGCCGTTCTGCCGCAGCCGCACGCCGAAGGTCTTGAGCGTCTCGCAGACGACCTCGCGCACGTCGCAGCGCTCGAACCGGTAGGTCTTGCGCCCGGAATCGATACTCGCGAAGTCGAGGATGTTGTTGATGAGCTGGGTCAGCCGCCGGCTCTCCGTCTCGATATAGTCGCCGTACTCGCGGGCCTTCTGCAGCAGGATCAGGTTGTTGTCGCGGAACGTGCTCGACGTCGAGCGGTACGTCGATGGCAC
>CAXTNS010000316.1:0-3072 GCA_964245465.1 uncultured Thermoanaerobaculia bacterium | reverse complement strand
TCCGGGCCGTCGAACCGCCCCAGCCGCAGGAACTCGCCGAAGACGCGGATCGATGCGAGGGGCGTCCTCAGCTCGTGCGAGACGTTGGAGACGAACTCGTTCTTCATCTGCGACAGCTTCATCTCCCGTGAGGCCGTGCGCAGGGCCAGCATGAGCCCACCCAGCAGCACGGCGGCGAGCGCGGCGGACAGGCCGATGTTGACTAGGAAGTTGCGCCGGGCCATTACGGCTGGGGTGGCGTGGCGGCTGGCGAGACCCACCTTCCAGTCGGTGAAGACGAAAGAGAGTGGCCGCTCGGCCTCGGTCTGCCGGGGCCGGCCGAAGCTGTCCTCGATAGGGCCGTTGGCGTAGACGATTTGCCCTGTGGCGTCCTTTACGGTAACGATCGGCTCCTGCTCGGGGTCTCCCGTGGCAAGGTCGGCCAGCCCCTTCTTGACGGCCTGGGGAAGGACGACGCCCTGGAAATACCCTTCGTCGAGCACCATGCCGGAGATCCCCACCAGGTGCGACGAATCGTCCGTGATGGGGAAAAGGAGGATGCGGTAGTCCGGGTCCTTCTCCTCGACCATGACCCGCACGCGCTCCACCTTGCCGCCCTTGTGGGCCAGCGTCTTCCAAGGCGACCCGGCCACGTACACGGCGCGTAGCTCGGGAGACGGAGACCAGACCGGCGGCTCGAAGGAGGCGCAGGACGGATAGAAGTACTGGAGTCCGTCTTTTTCTTTCAAGAAGCTCCAGACGAACAGGCGCTTGACGCCCTCGACGCCCTTTTTCTTGAACAGGTGGGCCGCCTTGGGGAGCTGGCCCTGGGTGAAGACCGAGGCCGGCAGGTCCAGCACCCGCTCGGCGTTGCTGCGGTAGTAGTAATCGACGTTCTGGGAGATCGCCTCCAGGAGGTTGTTGACGACCGCCTGGTGCACGATGTCGGAGGTCTCGTCCAGCTTCGTCAGCCAGCGATACTGGAGGGCAAGGAGGACCGCCAGCGGTACGAGGACCGCCGCGAGTCCCACCCACAGGGTGTGTCGCCGGGGCAACGCCAAGAGCTTCATGTCCGGGAAAAGTGTAGAGCAAAACCGCCGGTCCAACCTCCCCTTTACAAATAAGTTACGCCCTTTGCGGGGTTTTACGGCGCGTTGAGGACGTTTACGTGTCCGAGGCTTTACTCTCCCATCGTCACCTGACGATGGAGGGGATCGAGATGAAACGGAACCGTGCCGTCCTTGCCGCCGCCCTGGGAATTGCCGCGCCGCTCCTGCTCGCGGGATGCGGTGGGCTCTCGGACGCTTCCTACACCGCCGTACGCGACGGCGCCCAGAGCGCCCTTTCCGTCACGTTCTCGTTCTCGGCCGATCTGGCGAACTGGCTGGAGGAACCCGCGGAGCCCCAGGAGCCTGCCTGTGCGTTGGATCTCCGGGGGTGAGACGGACCAGCAAGCGCGTAGCTGGTGCCGCACGTCAGGCCGGTATTGGAGTAGATGGCCGTCCCGGTGGAGTTGGCGGGCGCGTTGGAGAGCAGGGTCCAGGGACCGCAGCACCCTTCTTTCCGTTCCACCTTGAAGCCGCCGATCACCGAGCCGAGGGCCTTGACGGGCCGGATGCCGCGGTAGATCCCGAAGCAGGCTGCCGAGTTCCAGGTCTTGCTGCTGGTCCAGCCATATTGTGTAAGCGCCCGGTCGAGCTTGTCGTCCAGCGTCGAGGTCTGATGATAGGTGTGCAACCCGGCCCCGGCCGGTTACCGGGCTGTTGTAGCAACCCTGGGCGTACTCGACGTTCAGGTGCCGCGCCGCCAGTGCATCGCCCGCCGCGCGGTAGTTCACCCGCGAGGCCGCCGGGAAATTGGGATTGTTGGCGGCGTGATAGTACGCCAGACCGAAACGGGCGGTAGCGTCGCTTGCCGTGTCCTGCGAACGGCCGGTGATCGACCCCTGCGAGACTTTCACCTCCGCGATCCAGCAGGGGAGGCCCGGATAGAGAGTCGATTCCAGATCTCCATCATGCGTTGATCGTTGTCCGCGAGCGCAGTGACGATCGCCAACTCCGAAAGCTCGTCGCTGACGAGAAGGTAATCGTCGCGGGAGGGCGCGGTAACGCCGAAGCCGTTCTTGAGATTGGAGACCCCGCATTCCGTCGAGGAGTTGTACCAGGGCGGAGCCTGGAGGTATTTGCCGTTCACGAGGATCCGGTGGGTGGGCTCGAAGTCCCGGGAATAGAGGTCGTTCACGAGCGTCTGGAAGTTCTGGCGCCGGGTCTGGCCGTTCTGCCCGGGACCGTCCGGCGAGAGAATGGATTGAGCGATCCCCGGAGAGGGCGCGGCCAGGGTGAGGATCACGATGGATACAGCCAGGAGCCCTGCGAGAGCGCGGTGATTCATGATCTGCCCCTTTCATTCCGAAAACTGTTTCTCTCGATGATCTCTCACCCTGGCATAGCCTCATGGGTTCAGATCAGAAGACCGCGCACACGTAGCGGAAATTCAGCCATGAGGCCAGGAGGGGCCCCGTGCAATCTCGGCACGTATAGCGATCGAGACGGCAGACCGGATAGAGGTAATCCAGGCAGAGATCGGCGCGGCTCCCGGTCCATCGGCAGGCCAGGAAGTTTCTGAGCGGGACGTACTTGTACCCGCTGAAGCAGCCTCCGGGGCAGGTGGCGGTCACCCCGCACCGGTAACCCCGCCGCAGACGCCAGCAGCGGTTCCAATAAAGCGGGAGCACGGAGACACTGGAGGTGGTGACGACTGGCAGGCTGCTGGTCGAGGAGGTAGCCCCGGTGTCATTGTAAGTCGCGGCAGCGAACTGAGGCTGGACCGCGACCGGTTGCTTGGTCTCGGGATCGGGAACCTCCCAGGTTCCATTTCCCAGGTCGACGGCGTTGAATGACCTCTTGACCTCGGCTTCGTCATTGCGGTCGAGGACGAAAACGGCCGCGTCCGGGCAGAAGACGGCCGAGGTGTCCACCTCCAAAGCAGGGCTGCCGTTCTTGAGGAGATGGCCGAACCCGAGGTTTCCCTCGATCGCGAGGGCCTCTTCTCTGGACGTGGGTGCGCTGGAAGGTGGTGGTGGCGGCTGAGCGT
>CAXTNS010000315.1:7680-7921 GCA_964245465.1 uncultured Thermoanaerobaculia bacterium | reverse complement strand
GTGCTGGACACCGGCACGGCCGGAGCCGGAGCGGGCAGCGGAGCGGCGATGGACGGCGGCGCCTGGCCGTTGGTGCTCGCGGGACCTTCGTCGCGACGCCGGTCGGCGAACCAGGCGGCGAGGGCCACCAGCACGAGCAGGATCAGGCCGGCGAGAGCAAGGACCAGGCCGTAGCTCCAGTTGCGCCGCACGGGCGTCGGGCCGGGATCGACCGGCTTCGGCTTGGAGCGGACCTTGGTGT
>CAXTNS010000315.1:0-7670 GCA_964245465.1 uncultured Thermoanaerobaculia bacterium | reverse complement strand
GGTAGTGGTTGACCACGTCGTCGGGCGACAGGCCCACGTAGCGGGCGTACTCGCGCAGAAATCCCTTGGCGAAGATGGGCGCGGGCAGGAGGTCGAAGCGGTCCGCCTCCATGGCTTCCAGGTAGCGCAGGCTGATCTTGGTACGCTCGGCGATGTCGCGCAGGCTGACCTCGCGCATCTCGCGCTGGCGGCGGAGCCATTCGCCGAAGGAGCCGGTCTCCGCCGGCACCGCTTCCTTCTCCCAGGGAGGCTGGCGGTTCGGACGCTTCGCGCCAACACTCCCGCCACCGCCCCCACTGCTCCCATTGGCGGGCTCGGCCGGGACGGCGTCAGGCTTACGGGGCGGAACTCTTTCTCGTCTGGACACGTTTCCTTGCACGCGACGTCTAACTTTACGCGCCGCTCCGCCTCGGGGTCAAATTTTGTCGCCTGGAACAGAAAAAATCATCGGCCTTCTCCCGGCGACGTTTGCAGCAAAACGCGCGCCCGCCGTTGACGACCGGCTGATTTCCAGCTCGGGCTCAGGCTGCTTCAGGAGATCCTGGGTTTCCGGCATGGGTCTAGCTTATAGAATCTGGTATCTTCCACCCTTCTTATGACGATCTCGCGAACCACACAGAACCAGTTGTCGAAAGGTGATTTCGAGGCCATCGAGGGCGAGTGGCTGGCGCACCTGGAACAGGACCTCGCGGACCTCGACTATTACGTCGGCGTGGCCCGGGCCCTGATCGGCACCGGCGAAGAGGCGCGGGCGCGCAACCTCCTGGAGCTGCTCGACGAGCAGTTGCGGGAGGGGGGCTTCTGGGCCACCCGTCTACAGCTCCTCAAACGCGCCGGCACCCTCTTCGTGCCGGCCGACAAACTCCACCCCACCGTCTCCTCCACCCTCGGCAAGCTCTACGGCGACCGCTCGACCTACAAGGCCCTGTACGAGGCCGTGGGCCTCCACAAGGCACCGGGCGACATCCCCAAGGTGTGGGAGAAGGTCGAGCGGTTCGAGGGTCTGCTGGCCTTCGACGTGGGCACGGTGGTGTCCATGGAGGGCAAGGGTGTGGGCCGGGTGGTGGAGGCCAACCTGGGACTGGAGAGCTTCAAGGTGGACTTCGAGAAGATCCGCGGCCTGACCGTGGGCTTCAAGGCCGCCCCCAAGCTGCTGCGCCCCCTGGCGCCCGACCACGTGCTGCGCAGGAAGCTCGAACAGCCTGGGGGGCTGAGGATCCTGACTCCGCCCGAGCTGCTGCGCGTGACCCTCCAGAGCTACGACCGGCCGCTCACGGCCGGCGAGGTGCGCGACGTCCTGGCCGGCATCGTCTCCGAATCCCAGTGGACCGCCTGGTGGGGCGCGGCCCGCAAGCACCCGCAGGTGGTGGCGGCGGGCAGCGGCGCGCGCCAGACCTACCGCTGGGCTGACAGCAGCGGCGACGCCATGGAGTCGGTGTGGAAGGCGTTCGAGAAGGCCGATCCACGCAAGAAGATCGAGCGGCTCAAGCGCGAGGGCGCCCGGGACGCGGGCCTGCGCGACCGCATGGCCGCCAACCTGGCCGAAGTGGCCGAGGCCTTGATGGACGCCGATCCCGGCCTCGCCTTCGAGATCTGGTTCGCCATCGAGCGCAGCGGCGCGAAGATCGACGAAACCGTGGACTGGTCGCCGGACCACCTGCTCTCCGACCGGCCGCAGCAGGTCTTCGCCGGCATCGAGGAGCGGCTCCTGCGCGAGCGCGCCTACACCATGGTGCGCGAGCGCCGCGACGACTGGCCGTCCATCTACCGCGACGCCATGACCAAGGAGACCGATCCGCGCGCCCTGGACCTGCTGGCCGACGGCCTCGTCCACGGGGCGCCGCGCGAGCTCAACCGTTTCATCGACGGCCTGCTGGCGCAG
Organism: uncultured Thermoanaerobaculia bacterium; assembly: GCA_964245465.1. Classification (GTDB taxonomy): domain Bacteria; phylum Acidobacteriota; class Thermoanaerobaculia; order Multivoradales; family UBA5704; genus DATARR01. The sequence goes on along the minus strand of CAXTNS010000315.1, from coordinate 5,788 downwards.
CCCCATCGCAATGCGGCGGCCTTCACCTGGCTCTCCGAGCGCGCCGCCGTGGACGAGGTGCTGCGGGCCCGCAACCCCCTGCGGCTGCTCCAGCAGATCCTCTCCAGCATGTCGCGTGACGAGTTCGCCTCCTACCGGCTGCGCCTGCTGGCCCTGGCCGAGTCGGGCGGCACGGTGCCGCGGCTCCTCACCCACCTCACGGAGGACCAGGCAGCCCAAGCGGAGGACGCCGTGCACCGCGCCTCCAACCTCGAGCCCTACCAGCGCGAGCAGCTCACCAACGCCATTCAGCTCCGCTTTCAGGGCCTGCGCAAGGAGACCGGTCCGCAGGCCCTCTACGCCACCCCGGAGTCCGTCGAGGCGAAACGGGCGGAGCTCCAGCAGATCCTCTCCGTGGACATCCCCGCCAACCGCAAGGCCATCGAAGAGGCCCGCGCCATGGGCGACCTGCGCGAGAACTTCGAGTACAAGTCGGCCCGCCAGCGCCACGAGTACCTGAACGCCCGCGCCGCCACGCTCAACGGCGAGCTGAACCGCGTGCGCATCATCGACACCGCGGGCATGGAAACCTCGGAGGTGCGCATCGGCACCCGGGTCCGGCTGGCGGGCTCCTCCGGCCAGCGGGCGATGACCATCCTCGGCCCGTGGGAGAGCAGGCCGGAAGAGGACGTGATCTCCTACGAGTCCGACCTCGCCAAGGAGATCCTGGGGAAGAAAGTTGACGACGAGGTACAGGTGGGCGGCGAGAGTTGGAAGGTCGAGGGGATCGAGCCCTACCGGTAGGGGCGGCCCCGCGGGCCCGCCCCTGCATCTGTTCATGCCTCTAAGACCTGGCCGCCCAGAATTGGATACGGCAGGGGGTTCGCCTCGAACCCGAGGACGCGGCTCGGCGGCGTGACCCGGATCTCCACCGTCTGCAGGTTGTACGTCAGCACCACGGGCTCGCCCTCGAAGAGCAGGAGCTGGAGCTCCGAGTACCGGGTCAGCAGTTCCCGGCCGCGCGGGCTGCGGGCGTCCACGCTCATCTCCGGGGTCTCTCCCTCCAGCCCCTTCTGCACCCAGCCGGCGTTCGTCAGGATGAACTCCCGGCCGGCGATTTTGCTGGTGGTCGGTTGCATGGCGAGGGGCTGCGTGCCGGCCTTGACAGTGACCTCCTCCTGCCCGGGTTGCGGCTCGGCGCGAGCCATGCCGTTGCCGGTGATGCCGTGGCTCACGGCGAATAGGCCGATCACCAGAGCCATGCCCATGGCCGCCGCGGTCCGCATGTCCGGCTGCATGGGGAAGAGCATGAAGCGAAGCGACTGCAACAGCCCACGCCCGCGCATTCCATGGGCCGGGATCTCCTGCACCATCTGCCGGCGGATCTGCTGGTGCAGGGCCGGCGGTGGGGCGACGCGTTCGAGGCGGCCGAGGCCGGTGACCACGCGCCGCATCGAGGCGAGACGCGCGCCGCACTCCGGGCACGCCTCGCAATGAGCTTCGAGCTGCCGCATTTCGACGAACCCGAGCTCGGAATCGAGATAGGCCGAAAGCTGCTCAGTGGAAATGTGACGGTTCATGTTTCTTTCTCCAGAAGGAGCCTGAGCTGATCCCGGCCGCGCGCGATCCGCGAACGGACGGTACCCACCCGGACCCCCAGCACTTCAGCAATCTCCTCATAGGATAACCCTTCCAGGTCGCGCAAAACCACGGCTTCACGGAAAACCGGTGGAATCCGGGCGAGTCCTTCCATCACCCGGCGCCCCTCGGCGGCGGCGACGGCCAGCTCCTCGGGCCCGCGGCCGGGGTCGGCGACCGGTACGCCGCCGTCTTCGACTTCGTCCTCGATCGGCTGCATCATCGGGTGGTGGCGCGACAGCCGGTCGCGGCAGTGATTGACGGCGATCCGGAACACCCAGGTCTTCAGGGTGGAACGACCCCCGAAGGACCCCAGGTGCCGGTAGATGCGCAGGAAGATCTCCTGGGTCAGGTCCGCGGCCTCCTCCCGGTTGCCCGAGAGGCGCAGGGCGAGGTTGTAGATCATCTCGCCGAAGCGGGCGTAGACCTCGTCGAAAGCGTGCAGATCGCCGCAGCGATGGCGCTCGACGAGCTCGACGTCCAGGGCCACGTCATGGTGTACGGCAGGATAGACTGTAGCGACGCCCACCGACTCCTCCCAGGGCGGATCAACCCGCGCCCTGTTCTGATAGACCCCGGGGGCGTCAGAAAAGTTCCCGAGCTTCTTCAAGGCTTCAAGGGTAGCACCGTTCACGGCGGGAGTAACCTGTGGCGGCAACACACGTATACGGTTGAGGATGACACGACCGCTGCGTCTCCGGCTGTGACATGATCCCTTCCAAGAATTCAAGGAGTCCCCGGATGAAGAATTCACTTCGTATTATTTCTGCCGCGTTAGGGCTCATGGTCCTTCTCGCCGGCCAAGGGAACGCCAAGGAGACGGCGAAACCCGCGAAAGCTCCGCAGACCCCGCGGACAGTGCGGCAGTACACGATCGACCAGTTCCTCGCCAATACCGCCTACGGCGGATCGTCGTTCTCGCCCGACAACAAGAAAATCCTGTTGGGCAGCAACGAGACCGGGGTGTTCAACGCCTTCGCCTACCCGGTCGACGGCGGCAAGCCCGTCCAGCTCACCGACTCCAAGGTGAACGCCGTCCAGACCCTCGGCTACTTCCCCAGGGACGAGCGCTTCCTCTACACCAGCGACCAGGGGGGCAACGAGAAGAACCACATCTACGTCCAGTCTCCCGGCGGCCAGGTCAAGGACCTCACCCCCGGCGACAACCTGAAGGCCCAGTTCATCGACTGGTCGCTGGACGGCAAGAGCTTCTTCTACGCCAGCAACGAGCGCGACCCAAGCCTCTTCGACATCTACGAGATGACGCTCGACGGCTACGAGCGCACGCTCCTCTATACCAATGAAGGGGGCTACCTGCCCGGCGGCGTCTCGCCCGACCGCCGCTACGTCACCCTCTTCAAGACCCAGACGAGCACCGATTCCGACGTCTACCTCCACGACCGCACCACCAAGAAGACCACTCTCCTCACCCCGGACGACCCGGCGAACACCGAGGTGTCCAACAACCCCGCGGACTTCAGCCCCGACGGCAAGAGCCTCTACTACACGACCGACAAGGGCTCCGAGTTCTCTTACCTCGTGCGGTACGACCTGGCGTCGGGCCAGCGGACCGAGGTACTCAAGACCAACTGGGACGTGGCCGGCGCCGGCTTCTCGCGCGACGGCAAGTGGTTCACCATCGCCATCAACGACGACGGCCGCACTGATCTGCGCATCTTCCGCGCCGAGGGCATGAAGCCCGTCGAGCTGCCCGCCCTGCCCGGGGCGGACGTCACCGGCGTCAACTTCTCCTCCGACGGCAACCTGATGGCCTTCTACGCGGAAGCCGCGGGACCGCGGGACCTCTACGTCCGCGACGTCAAGACCGGCAAGGTGGCCCAACTCACCAAGGCCCTGAACCCGGCCATTGACGCCAAGGACCTGGTCGAGCCCCAGGTGGTGCGCTTCAAGTCCTACGACGGCGTCGAGATCCCCGGCATCCTCTACAAGCCGCACCCGGCCTCCCCGTCGAGCCTGGTGCCGGGCCTGGTCTGGGTCCACGGCGGTCCGGGCGGCCAGTCGCGGGTCGGCTACAACGGCTTCATCCAGTTCCTGGTCAATCACGGCTACGCCGTCTACGCCATCAACAACCGGGGCAGCAGCGGCTATGGCAAGACTTTCTTCTCCATGGACGACAGGAAGCACGGCGACGCCGACCTGGGTGACTGCGTGGCGAGCAAGAAGATGCTGACCGACACGGGCTGGGTCGATGCCAAGCGCATCGGCATCGTGGGCGGCAGCTACGGCGGCTACATGGTGCTCGCGGCCCTGGCGTTCCGGCCCCAGGAATTCGCCGTGGGCGTGGACCTCTTCGGCGTCTCCAACTGGCTGCGCACGCTCTCCAGCATCCCCGACTGGTGGGGGCCGACCCGCGACTCCCTCTACAAGGAGCTGGGCGATCCCAAGGCCGACGAGGCCTACCTGCGCAAGATCTCGCCCCTCTTCCACGCCGACAAGATCGAGCGGCCGCTCATCGTCCTCCAGGGCGAAAACGACCCCCGCGTGCTCAAGGCGGAATCCGAAGAGATCGTCGCGGCCGTGCGCAAGAAGGGCGTCCCCGTGGAGCTGATGCTCTTCCCCAACGAGGGGCACGGCTTCGCCCGCAAGGAGACCCAGGAGAAGGCGTATCAGAAGACCCTGGAGTTCCTGGACAAGCACCTGAAGGGTGTTGCCTGATCGATCTGTAGGGGCCGCCCCTACGCGGTCTCCGCCACGACCGGCACCGCCGCTGAAGGCAAGGCACTCAGCCCCGGGAAGAAAATTTCCCGGGGCACGTGGCGCAGCAGCTCCTCCCGGCAGAACCCCACCATCTCCTCCTCCAGGTCCCGCCGGTAGCCCACGGAGCCGCCGTCCTCCTCCTCGAAGGGACCGGTGAAGAGGGGATCGTCGGGGTACAGCCGCACGACCGTCCGGAAGTAGTCCGGGGGCAGCCGGAACGGGCCGAGGCTCACCGAGTGGAGGCTCTGCGGACGGACGGCGCCGAAGACCTGCTGGCAGAGGTGGCGGTACTGGGCGCGGAAATCCTCGTGGTAGATCAGGGGATCGAAGCGCAGGCCCAGCCGCCAGCCGCGCTCCTGAAGGCGCTCCATGGCCCGGATCCTGCGGTCGACCGACGGCGTCAAGTGCTCCACCGAGGCCTGGATCTCGCCGGGCGTGAAGCTGAAGGCCACCACCACGTTGGGGATCGCCTCCAGGTCGAGCAGAGATTTGATCTGCGTGCTCTTGGTGCGCAGCTCCAGGAGCGCCTGGGGGAAGCGGGCGAAGAAGGGGACGAAGCTCGCCGCGAAGCGCGTCACCGGCTCCAGCGCCAGGCTGTCGCACTCGTAGCCGGAGTAGAACCAGGCTGTCTTCTCAGGATTCGCCCGGATCTTCTCCTCCATCGCCCACTGGAAGTCCTCGTAATTGACGAAGACCACGTAGTGGGCCGAGCGGTACATCCCCTGGAGGAAGCAGTACCGGCAGTCGTAGATGCAGTTGTGCATGTGGGAGAAGACGTGGCTCCGGGTGCCCTCGATGCCGAACCCCTCGGGCGCCTCGTGCACGAAGTTCCTGTGCTTCTTCGCCAGGATCAGCGAGGGCCGGCGCTTCTGGAGGCGGAAGTGCTGGGCCCGACGGTTGAAGATCTCGCCGTAGCGCGAGCAGGGGACGACCTCGGCATCGGGGAACCGGGCCTGGATCTGGAGCGCCCGCGGATGGTTCAGGATCTCTTCTTCGACGTAGATCATCGGCGCCGGTACCTCCTGGCCGTGTCTGAGAGGACCTCCGCCTCCCACGCCAGGTCCGCGAGGTCGCGGGCGAAGACCTCGACGTTCTCCAGGTTCCTGGCGATCAGCTCCTCGATCGAAGCGCTCGACATCCGGCGCGACAGGGTGGCGTCCGGATTGTCCGAGACCACCTTGTAGCAGTGCACCAGCTCGGCCACCGAGAACCGGCAAGCGATGGGGAAGAACCCCGCGGCCTCGGACTCATAGATCCAGGGCGGGGCGTACTCCTCCTCCACCCGTTCCACGGTGAGGACGGGGACCATCGGGCTCGGGCTGTCGATGACCAGTTGGGGGTACCACGAAGCGCCGCTCGCCGCGTCGGAGATCTTGTGGGCCAAGACCCCCTCGCCCACGGTGCGCTGGCCGTGGCCGCCCAGGCCGACGTTGAGCCAGGCGCATCCCAGGGC
>CAXTNS010000314.1:6481-7943 GCA_964245465.1 uncultured Thermoanaerobaculia bacterium | reverse complement strand
GGCTTGGCGTGCTTGTCCATGCCGGCCGCGGCCCCGGCCGGTCCCGCCTGGAAGACCGTCCACGAGGGGATCGCCCTGAGCCTTGCCATCGAGCCTCTGGAGGGCAACGCTCTGCGGGAAGGGCGGCACGCCGCCGTCCGCTTCCATCTCTCCGCCGCCGCCACCGGCCAGCCGCTCAGCGGCCTCAACCCCGCCGCCTGGCTGGACCGGCTCGAGGACGGGGAGGCTCCCGATCCCGCGGAGTGCTCGGAGAAGGTAGAGGAGTTCGTGGGCGGGAGCATCCTCAAGCGCCCGGCGCTCGACCTCAACGTCTACTACGTCCTGACCCTGAACGCCGATCCCTCGGTCAGCGTCGTCGACCCGCTGTTCGGCTTCGGCGGCACCAAACTGCTGTCCCTCGTCCCCCTGCTCTCCCCGGGCGAAGACTGGACGCTCACGGAGGACCAGGAGAGGCTTTTCGTCACCCAGCCCGAGGCGGGCCGGGTGGCGGTGGTCGAAACGGCCGGCTGGAAGGTGGTGTCGCAGGTGGACGCGGGCGCCCGCCCAACCCGTCTGGCCCTGCAGCCGGACGGCGCCTACCTGTGGGTGGGGCTCGACGCCGGTGCCGGTGTCTCCGGGAGCTCCGGCGTGGCGGTCCTCGACACCCGGAGCCTCCAGGTGGTGGCCCGCATCCCCACCGGCCCGGGGCATCACGAGATCGCCCTCAGCGACGACAGCCGCCATGCCTTCGTCACCAACCAGGAGGGCGGCACGGTCTCCGTGATCGACGTCGCCCTCCTGCGCAAGGTCAGGGATCTCAAGACCGGCGACCGGCCCGTCTCCATCGCCTGGTCTCCCCTGGCCGGAGCGGCCTACGTCACCCATGAGGGAGACGGCACGATCGTCGCCATCGAGGGCAGGACCCTGAAGGCCGGAGCGCGCATGCAGGTCCAGCCCGGCCTCGGCCAGATCAAGGTCGCGCCGGGCACGCGCCTGGCCTTTGCCGTCAATCCCCGGAAGGACGCCCTCTACGTCGTCGACCTGGCGGCGAACCGGGTGGTGCAGACGGGCGAGATGAAGAAGGGTCCCGATCAGATCTCGTTCTCCGAGTTCCTGGCCTACGTGCGGCACCGGGAGAGCGAGACGGTGCTCATGGTCCCCCTGAGCCAGGTGGGTGAGCCCGGCAAGATCGTCCCGGTGGTGGACTTCCCCGGCGGGGAGAACCCCTTTGGCCGGGGCAAGCGGCCGAGCCCCGCCGACGCGATCGTCCGCGCGCCCGGCGGCACCACGGCGGTCCTGGTCGCCAACCCCGCGGACCGGGCCGTCTACTACTACCGGGAGGGGATGGCGGCCCCCATGGGCTCGTTCCGCAACTACGACCGGAGCCGCGGGCCGTGCTGGTGGTGGACCGCAGCCTTCAGGAGCGGGGTCGGGGGACCTACCAGACCGTCGCCAGGCTGCCCCTGCCGGGCCGCTACCAGGT
>CAXTNS010000314.1:2524-6471 GCA_964245465.1 uncultured Thermoanaerobaculia bacterium | reverse complement strand
GTGACGCACTGCTTCGAGGCGGAAGTAGTCGCGGACCCCGAGCTCGAGGCGGCACGGAGGAGGGCGGCTCCGGCCCGGGTCGAGCCGCTGTTGGAGAGCCCCTTCGTGACGGCCGGAAAAGAGGTCCGGCTGCGCTTCAAGCTGAGCGACCCCGAGACCGGCGAGCCGCGCAAGGACGTCTCCGACTTCACGGTGATGGCCTTCCCCGCCTCAGGGGCCTGGCAGCAACGGTGGCTGGCCCGGCAGGTGGGCGATGGCCTCTACGAGGCCACGTTCACACCCACCGAGCCGGGGGCCTACACGGTCCAGGTGGAGTCCCCCTCGCAGCACCTGCCGTTCCACCTTTCGCCTCGGGTGCTCCTGCGAGTCTCCCAGGACGCGGCGCCGACGAGCCCCTGAGACCCTGAGACCCTGAGCCCCTGAGATAGCCGGGCTGGACGCGGCAGAGAAGAGGCGAGGACCCTTTGATTGAAGGCCCTGTTCAAATGCCGAAGTTTGGAGTATTGTGCTCGGCGTAAAGATCACCATCGGGCTCATTTGAACTGACCTCGGGTGCCGGCTCGCCAGCGCGAGCGTTGGTCCGGGGTCCTTTCGACATACCGGCGGCGGAGGCGGGGCCGCCCGGGCGTCTGGAGGGAAGAAGCCCATGAGTTTCAAGCTTGCCCTGAAACGCGTTCTGCTGACCGGCGCCGCGGCTTTCGTGCTGCTCGGCCTGCCCAGCGGCGCGCAGGCCCAGGACCGGGTGTGCGAGCGCACGGTCACGGCCAACGTCGTAGCCCTGAACCAGCAGATCTGGCTCAACCGCCTGGGAGCGAACATCCCGGACGGCATGATGTACGCCCTGGCGCGGGACGTGGTGTCCACGTCGAACGGGGCGAACTGCAACTTCGACGTCACCAACCCGAACGCCAAGACCTCCTGCCAGCCGGGCGCGGTCAAGCTGCGCGACGGCAAGCGTCCGCGCCCCATCGTGCTGCGGGCCAACGAAGGGGACTGCCTGAAGATCGTCTTCACCAACCTGCTGCCACCGGCCACGGGGAGCACTCCGTCGCCCACCGCCCTCGCGGAGGAGCCCGAGGAGGGGGCCCGCGACACCGCCGGCAACCGGCTCCTGCGCGAAGACGCGGCGGAACGGGGGCGGGTCCACCCAGGGAAGAAGCTGCCCGGGCTCACCGCCGAGGAAGACACCAGCGCAACCACTCTCCCGGCGACCTACACCCGCGCCGCCGGCGTCCACGTCCAAGGCCTGCCCTGGGTCAACGGCCCTCAGGACGACGGTTCCTACGTGGGGCGCAACGCTTCGAGCCTCGCCCAGCCCGGCCAGCAGAAGGTCTACACCCTGTTCGCCGAGCATGAAGGCTCCTATCTGCTCTACAGCACCGCCGACGACTGGTCCAACCCCAACCTCGTCACCGGCGGCGGCGCCGACGGCGGCACGCTGGCCCTGGGGCTCTTCGGCTCGGTCAACGTGCAGCCCAGCGAGAGCGACGTCAAGCCGTTCGGCAAGAAGTGGGATTCGGAGTGGTACCGCAGCCAGGTCACCGAGCAGGACCTCTGCCTGGCCAGCCAGGACGGGGTCTACAATCCCGCGACCGGCTGCAAACGGCCGGATCCGAACAAGCTGCCGGTGATCGATTACCAGAAGCTCTATCCCGCCAACTACAAGGACGCGCGCCTGGCCAACCTGCCGATCCTCAACATGCTCTGCACGGCGGCGGCGGCGCAGAAGGGCGCCTGCAAGACCAACGAGATCGTCTACACGGACCTGACGGCCATCATCACCGGCCCGAACGCCGGCCACTTCCCCTCGACGATCCCGCCGGCCAACCAGCCGCCGGCCCTGCGCGCCATCACCATCCTGCCCGACCGGCTGCAGCCCTACCGGGAGCTCACCATCATCTACCATGAGAGCTTCCTGGTGACGCAGGCGTTCGCCTCCATCTACGCCAACCCGCAGTTCCCCAGCCTGGGGGCCGCGGCGGACAACTTCGGCATCAACTACGGCATGGGGGGCATCGTCTCGGAGATCCTCGCCAACCGTATCGGCGTGGGGCCGATGAAGGACTGCACCGAGTGCAAGTACGAGGAATTCTTCCTCTCCTCGTGGACGGTGGGCGACCCGGCCATGGTGGTCAACAAGCCGGCCACTGACTGTGTGGATTCGAGCAACAAGCCGGTCCCGGGCTGCCGGGCCGACTTCGCGAAGTACCCGAGCGACCCGTCCAACGTCTACCAGAGCTACCTGGGTGATCACGTCCGCTTCCGCGTGCTCCACGGCGGCTCGGACCTCCACCACGTCCACCACCAGCACGCCCACCAGTGGCTGCACACGCCCAACAGCCCGACGGCCGACTACACGGACAGCCAGTCCATCGGCCCCGGCTCGTCGTTCACCATGGAGATGACCTACTACGGCGGCGGCAACCTGAACCAGACCGTGGGCGACTCCATCTTCCACTGCCACTTCTACGCCCACTTCGCCTCGGGCATGTGGTCGATGCTGCGGGTCTTCGACACCCTGCAGACGGGCACCGTCATGAACGGCGACAAGCCCGCGGCCGGCTCGCGGGCCCTGCCGGACGGCGAGATCATCGCGGGCACGCCCATCCCGGCCATCGTGCCGATGCCCACCCTGCCCATGGCCCCGCTGCCCGCGCCCGTGCGGCTGGCGAACAACGGCACACAGGTCCAGGTTCAGCTCGTCGAGGAGAACGGCACGCCGGGTCCCTGGGTAAACGCCTTGAACGCCACGGGCGGCGATCCCAACAAGATCTACCGCAACCCTGGCTATCCGTTCTTCATTCCCGGCATCGGCGGGCGCCGCGCGCCCCATCCGCCCCTGGACTTCGCCTATGCCTGCTCGGACAACGGCCTGCGCTGCAGCCCCGGCACGGCGGGCGAGCCCAAGGACCTGTCCCTGTGCCAGAACCCGTCGGCGGCGAAGTGCGAGCCGCTCGACGGCGGCCTGCCGCGCCACCTCATCGCGGGCGGCACGGCCAAGATGCCGGGCCTGAACAACGCGGACTTCAGCAAGATCCTCGAGGAGTCCAACGCCCTGCAACTGGCCGAGGACGGGACGTTCGTCGAGAAGATCGCCATGAAAGCCAACTCCCGGCGCCTCACTCCGAGCTGCCGGCCCGACGGCACCTGCACCGGCATCTGCTCGGACAACGGCGCCCCCTGCACCACCCAGCCCGGCGGACGCTGGCAGTGCGGCAACCCCGCCGCGGCCACCTGCAACACGGCCGGCCGGGTCACCTTCGTGCAGAACGGGCTGCCGCCGAAGCCCGGCGCTCCCTACGCCGATCCCTGTATCAAATTCGACCGCAACGGCGGGCCGGCGCCCGACATGGAGGTGCGCCGCTACCAGGCCGCCGACATTCAGCTCGACACCGCCTTCAACAAGTCGGGGTGGCACTTCCCGCAGCAGCGGATGATCTCGCTGTGGGGCGACGTCAAGGACTTCCTGGACCGCAAGCGGCCGCCCGAGCCGCTGTTCTTCCGGGCCAACTCCAACGACTGCATCGAGTACACGCTGGCCAACCTGGTGTCCAACGTCTACGAGCTCGACGACTTCCAGGTGCGCACGCCCACGGACATCCTGGGCCAGCACATCCACCTGGTGAAGTTCGACGTCACCTCCTCGGACGGCGCGGGCAACGGCTGGAACTACGAGGACGGCACCTTCGCCCCCAACGAGGTCACCGAGCGCATCCACTCCATCAACGCGGAAAACGGCATCGACCTCCAGTACGTGGGCGGCACGGGCCGCAAAGAGCTCAAGCCCAAGTCCATCAAGCTCTTCGGCGACGGTCCCGGCGGCACGTGGATCGGCGCCCAGGCCACCATCCAGCGCTGGTACTCCGATCCCATCTGGGACAACGCCGGCGCCTGCTCGAACAACCCGGACCAGGTCTGTACGATCACCGACCTGTCGCGCTGCGGCG
>CAXTNS010000314.1:0-2514 GCA_964245465.1 uncultured Thermoanaerobaculia bacterium | reverse complement strand
GGCTTCTGCTCGACCAACCTGCAGAAGACCTGCACCGCGTCCACCGCCATCGCTCGCTGCGGCGCCAACGGCGAGTGCATCTCCAGGCACGATCGCACCCTGCGCACCGTCTTCACCCATGACCATTTCGGCCCCTCGACCCATCAGCAGGCGGGCCTCTACGCCGGCCTGGTGGTGGAGCCCAAGGGCTCGGTGTGGCGCAACAACCAGACGGGCGACGTCTTCGGCGGCTTCGACACCGGCACGGGCCAGCCCGTGAACAAGCGCTTCGACGGCGGTCCGACCTCCTGGCAGGCGGTCATCCAGACGCAGGACCAGGACCGGAGCTACCGCGAGTTCCTGCTCGAGCTCCAGGACTCCACGTTGACCTACCTGCCGTTCGCCGTCCGCGACTTCAACCTGGATGCCACGTCCTCGGCTGCCAAGGCGCAGTTCGTGCCGGGCAGCTTCGACGCGCACTGCGCGAACCGCGAGCCTTGGGAGCCGTGCGGCTTCTGCGGCAGCAGCGGCGTGTGCGTCAACGCCACCACCGGCCAGCCGGTCACGCCGATTCAGACCTGCACCGTGCCGTCGACCAACCAGAATTCCAACCCCTGCGGTACGACCGGCATGTGCCGGCTCGTCCCGGGCCAGCTCGTGGCCTGCACTCCCGAGAAGTTCGACCACTGTGCCGGCCTTGCCTACGGAGATCCGGCCACGACGGGATCGAGCATCATCAAGTCCTGCAAGCTGATCGCCGGCGTGCCCAGCTTCGCCTACGGCAGCACGCCCCTCAACCCGCCCATCGGCGGCAAGACACCGGAGGTCATCACCTTCTCCGGCGCCACCAACACCTTCTCGTTCAACTACCGGAACGAGCCGCTGTACTCGCGGACGACCGATCCCGTCACGGGCGCGGTGGTGACGTCGACCCCCAACACCGGCGACATGGGCTTCGTCTACAGCTCACGGGTCTCGCGCCCGAACCCCCTGGGCTCGCTCTGCTCGGGCAACCTGGGCCTGGCCTGCGGCCCGACCAGCGCCTGCCCGGCCAGCGCCGGCACCTGCCAGACGGCCAGCTTCTGCTCGGACAACTACGCGCTCTGCACGGCGGGCAACCTGACGCTCTGCGGCAATCCCTCCACGGCCCAGTGCAACCGGACGTCCCCCTACCCGCCGCTCACGCCGGACGTCCAGTCGGGCGATCCGTTCACGCCGCTGCTGCGGGCCTATGCCGGTGACGACGTCCAGGTGCGTACCCTGACCGGCGCCCACCTGAACCCCCACAACTTCACCATCCAGGGCATGAACTGGCTCATGGAGCCGTCGTTCGTCGACTCCGGGTGGCGCAACAGCGAGGTGATGGGGATCTCGGAGCACTTCGAGCTGATCAGCCGGATCCCGGCCCTGTCGAGCGGCCCCACCGACTTCCTGTATCAGCCGGGCGCGGCCGCTCTCGAGCAGGCCGGCGGCAACTGGGGTCTGGTGAGGGCTTACGACCAGTCCCGGGGGGACCTCTTCCGGCTGCCCCAGAACAGCTCGCCGGCCGCCAAGATGGCGGTGTGCCCCGCGGACGCGCCGGTCCGCAACTACCAGGTCGTCGCTCTGACCACCACGCAGGCCCTGGGCGGCGCCCTGAACTACAACAAGAGCATCCAGAACCTGTCGGACAGCAACGCGGTCCTCTTCTTCAACGCCGCGGGTCCGATCGTGAAGTGCACGAACCCCCAGGATGCCAGCACCTGCAAGCTCGCGGTCACCTGCGGCTCGACCAAGAGGTGCTCCAACAACCCGCAGGCGCTCTGCGCCAGCGCCGCCGACTGCGTCGAGCCGCTCGTCCTGCGGGCCAACGCGGGGGACTGCATCAAGGTGAAGCTGTTCAATGACATCCCGAGCACGACGGCGGTGGGAGGCAACTCGTCTCCGGCGAAAATACTCCCCATTGGCTGCGCGAACCGAGGCGGCAACTCCTCGGGCACCACGCCGAGCCAGCAGATCGCCTGCAAGCAGGCGAAGTCCAACATGTCGAACCAGGTGGGCTTCCGGGCGCAGCTCGTGGCCTTCGACCCCAAGGCCGGCGGCGGCTTCAACGTCGGCCAGAACGAGCCCGTGCAGACGGCCGGACCCGGAGGGACGGCGAATTACACCTGGTATGCCGGCAACGTCGACGCCAAAACCAGGAAGTACATACCGGTCGAGTTCGGCGCCGCGAACCTCATGACGCCGGACCCGATGAACCACTACTTCCACTCCCTGATCGCTGGCCTGGTCGTCGAGCCCCTCGGCTCCAAGGGCTGGGAGAACGGGGGCACCATCGCCCAGGTGACCGAGGCCGACGGCTCGCAGTTCCGCGAGTTCGTGGTCTTCACCCAGGACAACATGCAGTTGGGGAACGACGACGGGACCACTCCCTTCGGCGCCATCAACTACAAGTCGGAGTACACCCTGGTGACGGCTTCCCCCTTACCCCCCCACCCCGCCATAGCCCGCATATGATCCCACCAGGCCAGCACCACCATACAGTCGACCTACCAA
>CAXTNS010000313.1:7590-7950 GCA_964245465.1 uncultured Thermoanaerobaculia bacterium | reverse complement strand
CTCCCACCCCTGTCTGCAACCGTATCCCTTATTTCTCCGATCCGGACATCCTCTACGGCGGCGTCCCGATCGGCGACTCCACCCACCGCAACGCCGACGTGGCCATCGCGGAAGTGGCAAACTACGCCGCGTTCAAGCCCCAGAGCGCCAACACCCCGCCGACCGCCCTGGTCACTTGCCCGGCGTCCTGCCCCGGCGGCACCTGCACCTTCAACGGCAGCGCCTCCACGGACAACGTTGCCATCCCGGCCGGTGGCTATCGGTGGGATTTCGCGGACGGCACCACCCTGAACGGCAAAATCGTCAACAAGAGCTTCACCTGCGGCACCTCGCAGTGGATCCACCTCACCGTCACTGACA
>CAXTNS010000313.1:4056-7580 GCA_964245465.1 uncultured Thermoanaerobaculia bacterium | reverse complement strand
ACAGCGGCGGCCAGCGCGACCTCGGTCTGGACCTCTGCAACGTGAATTGCTGAAGATTTCGAGAGCAGGGGCGGGGCCTGCCCTCCCCTGCTCTACCGCCTGATCCGGACCGGGGAATCCGACGCATCGAACGCACCGCTCGCGTCATGGCGGACCTGGAACCGCCAGTCCTTCGCGAGGGCGAGGGCGATCGGGATGGAGACTCGTTGAGCGTCGTCGTTCGGTTCAGCCTCGGCGAGCCGGACGAAATTCACCCCATCCGGAAAAGCGAGGCCGGCGGAAGAATCCCGCTTGAGATCGATCGTGATTTTGTCCTTCGGATCCGCGCCGCTCGTCTACACCTGAAAGCGATAACGAATCGATTGGATAGCGGTCTCCGGTTCGCAGACGAGACCTGCCCTCGCGAGCACCTTCTCCCAGAACGCCTGGGCCGGCCGGTTCGATCTCAACGTGAACAGCTCCCACACACCGGGAAACGCCTGAAACACCGTGAGAGCCGCGTCAAGGCCCAACCCACGCCCACGAAAAGAGCGAAGGATGAAGAACTCGGACAGCCGCTGATCCACGTCGAACGAACGGTAGGAAAACGGGTCCTGCCCCACGAACGCAAAGCCGATCCGCTGATCCTCCGCTCGAAGCACCAGAGGCCTCGCGCCGGGCGCGGAAAACCAGACAGGAAGGTACTCGGGCTGCCAGATTCCTTCTCCGTTCAGACGATAAATGGACTCGTCGAATTCTGAGAGGTCATGAAGATAGAAGGGATAGACGTGCTCGATCCATCGCCGCTCGGCTTCGTCGTTGGCATCGCGGGCATCGCGGGCATCGCGGAGTTGAATCAGAAAATCGTCCCTTACTGCCGGCACGACGGCGGCGGCACGTTCGCGCCGTACTGGCCCCAGTAGTTACCCGGCGGATCGTAGTTGCAGACCCAGAGCCGCTTCCCTCGGCACGTGGAGGTGCCGCAGCCGAGCCGCTGAGTCCCCCTCCAGACCAACTGCGTGAAGTGTCCGGTCGCCGTGGAAAAACCGCCGCGGCGGAAATCGTACTTCACGAGCTCGTCGTACCAGAGGAACACGATCTCGCGGGGATCGTCATGCACCCCGGCGATGCCGAGGGCCAGGTTCTCACCGTAAAGGCCGTGGCTGTGCTCGAAGGCGCAGCCGCTCGCCGTGAGCTCGTCCGCCCAGGCCTGCGCCCGGGCCGCCACTTCCGCGGACCAGACAAGAGGCAGCGCGCAGTGGGCCGCGCGCATCTGATTATGGGTGAAGAGGAATACAGCCTGTTCCGGAGGCAGGCCGGCGCCAGGGTACAGCGCTCCGGCACCAACAACGGTAGCCAGGGTGAAGACTAGGACCAGGAACGAACCTCGAACGAACCTCACCATGATGCTCCCGCCAAGAGACGGAACCCTTCGTATTTATGGATCAGAAATCTTTGTGAATTGTAGACCGCCCAGGATCTCCTGCACAAGTCCGGCGAAGTCGCCCTCCGTGCTCGCGCGGACGCCCGTCCCCACTCCCAAGGGACCGAGCGCGGCCAACCGCTCGAAGTCGGCGGCCAGATCTTCGGGGTTCTTCATGCGGTCCAGGTGTCCCGCGTGCCGCGTGCGCCCCAGAAACCGCCCGGCGGCAATCCTCGGCTCACAGACGCAGTAGACCTCGACGAGCTTTCCTGGCAAGGACGACAGCCATTCGATGGGCGTCCCGGATTCGCCCTCGGCCTTCGGATGCCGCCACCACGAGGCCAGGACAGCGCCGTTCATCTGAGTTGCCAGTCGCCGCAGGACCTCGTCGGCAGACCGGCTCAGGCGTGTCCGCCAATCGGCGTCTCCAATACCGAGACTGTCGAAGAGCGCCTCCAGGACGTCGTCCTTGTCCAGCAGAGGCAATCCGAGCGCGGGAGCCAGACGGCGCGCCAGCGTGGATTTCCCGCTTCCCGGGAGGCCGGAAACGATCACGTAGCGCTCCATGATCAGCAACGCCGATCCCTAGCGCGTGTCGTCGCTGGAGAGCTTGCGTGTCCGGTACAGGTACAGCCGGTGGATCCAGCCTTCGGTCCCCCACACGGTCACCATGGCCAGGGTGCTGACGACCACGATCCGCCACGGCGCGTCCCAGAAGGGGAGGGATAGGCCCCGATAGAGGCCGGTCAGGAGCCGATCCAGGTTCCGGGCGGCAAAGAGACCGGCCCACAGGAAGAAGGCGGCTCCGAAGACTAGGCCCCAGAGAGTGGTCCAGGGATAGACGCGCTCCGCCGGTACCTGCCCGACCGCGCCCTTGTCGAGCTTGGCCAGGAGCTGCTCGAGGGTGATCGTCCGGGCGAAGTAGCGCCGGGCATAAGCCGCGACGTCCCGCCTTGCGGCAGCATCGTAGACAGCCATGGTGCTTCCTGTGTTGATCGAACCTTGAGCATGAGTATATCTCCGCTCTAGCGGCCTGTCTACGTTCTCCCGCTCCCCCGCGCGTACAGCCCTTCGTGCGCCGCCCTGCCGGGACGGACCCTCTGGAGCTTCCGGGCCTTGCTCAGGCGGCGGAGGACGGTGGAGACGGTTGCGGAGTCGACGGGCTTGTGCAGCTTGTCTCCATAGCGGCGGTTGACTTCGGCGGCGATGGCGTGGGCGCCGAAGGGCTCGCCTTCCGGCCGGCTCTCGACCACGCGCACGATCAGGCTGCTCACTCTCGGGCGGTTGCCGAAACGGGGGAGGTCTTCCTCCGCCTGCGACAGGCTCCGATCGGCGGGCTCGGGCAGATGCGCGTAGTCGGCGGCGGCATCCGCCGCGGCTTTGAAGGCCTCGTACCGTTCGAGGATCTTGGCCAGCTCGGCGTCGTGAAAGGCGCACTGTTCCCGATGGGACGCCTCTTGTTTGGCGTGGATCTCCCTGTGTTCGCGGTGATGGGCGATCCGCGCCTCCAGGTTGGCCAGCATGTCGGAGACAGACAAAGACTTGCTCATGGCGGTCATGGTCCTCCGGCAAGTGTCGCGAAACGGATAGGGAACAGGACATTCCCCGGGGTTCAGGTCATCTTTCAAAAGAACGTCCAGACAATATCACGCCACTACAGTTCATTCAATGGAGAAGACGAAGCAAAACGAATTTATCTTCCATCACCCTCAAGCCACTCTATGAAAACATCGAGACACCATGGAACACTAAGAGAGGAAAAAAGACAATTCACCAGAATTATCCGATCAAGACGAGACAGAACGCGCCATTCTCTACTTCAGTCGGGACATTCAGAGCTTTCAACGGGACATTCCCCGTGGGGAATGCATCATTGTAGAGAGGGAATGCCCGGAACCGGGCCTGAGTCGGGACATTCCCCCGGGGGAACGCGTTCCTAGTCCGCGAAGCGGCGCACGAAGATGGCGCTGGGCTCAAGGTCCGCTTTCTGGGCGGCCCAGGTGATGGTCCAGACATCCCTTGCCCAGCCGACGTTGCCGCAGAAGGGCTCGTCGTAGATGCCGCTCGCCGCCGACTCGGGGCTGAAGGCCAGGCCGACCGGCGCGCCGGCGGAGTTGAAGAC
>CAXTNS010000313.1:0-4046 GCA_964245465.1 uncultured Thermoanaerobaculia bacterium | reverse complement strand
GTTGAAGACGCGCGCCTGGAGGTCGCTCCTGAGCGGGCTGGACAGGATGCGGCGCCAGAGCAGGAGGAGCTCGCCGGAGTCGTTGAAGTCCATGGAGACGGGCGCGAGGGAGCCTGCCGATCCTACGGCCACGACCTCGGGGCCCGTGGGCGCGCCGGCGGAGTTGAAGACGCGCAGGTGGATCGTGCTGCCCGCGCCGTCGGAGACCAACCAGGCCACGGCGAACTTGCCGAAGCGGTCGGCCCCGACGACGAAGTCGGAGTTGATGAAGGGCGCCGAGCCGGGCACGCCGCCGGGGACGTTGTTGACGTCGAAGTCCGGGCCGAGGGGGCCGGAGACGGAGAACCGGCGCGCCCGCAACACCTGCCGCGCGGGCGTGGCGCCCGAGGCCACGCTGCGGCCGGTGAAGACGGCGACGAACCGCCGGTCGTCCAAGGGGACGATCTGGGGGTTGGGCGCCTCGATGGGGCGGCTGTTCAGGACGTACTCGAAGCCCGTGGGCGCGCCGTTGCCAGCCACCTTCTGGGCAATGAGGCGCTTCGGCGCCGTCTGGTATTTGCCGGCGAGGAGCGTCTCCCTGGTGCCCGGCCAGACCCAGAGCGTGTCGGCCGCGCCCACCGACCGCGGCTCTCCGCCGGACGGCAGGATCCGGCGGCGGAAGAACTTCGGCGGCTCCTCCCCGAGGTCGTCCACGACGTGGAACAGGACGCGGGTGCCGTAGCTGAGCGGGGTCACAGCGTCGACGACGGGATAGAAGCCCTCGCTGGCGACGAAGATCTGGGGACTAATCGGAGCGCCGCTCGGCATGTAGCCACGGGCATCGACATTGGGGGGCAGGTTGCCCCCGTAGTCCCAGGCGATCGTGAAGATGCCGCCCATGGGGCGCACGCCAATCAAGGGACAGTTGGGGAACTGGTCGCCCGTTGCGGTGTCCACGCGGGTTTCCGGCCCGAGCGGAGCGGGCTGGGCGGAGACGCCGAGGGCCCCCAGCGATGCCATGGCAAGGAAGGAAAGGATCAAGGCCAGCCGTTTTTCGTTCATTGGTAGCTCCGTGCTCGTCAGACTTCTTCAGCAATATTGTATTCCACGGGAGGATGCCCTCCCTGGGAACTCGATCAGGATTGAAGAGATCTGAGGATCAGGATTTCTTACCGGATTTCTTGCGAAGGCGAGGGGCGGGATCTTCACTCATCCGCTTCCGCCACTCCTCGAGAGAGCGCACGCGCTCGTTCACATCTCTGTGGTCTTTGTGGGGCAGGTCGACGAGGTGGTGCACCTTCCCGACCTCCTGCTTCATCTCCTCCCGCAGGGCATCAATTCTCTGGTTGGCGCCCAGAACCCCTTCGGCGACACCCTGGAGGTCGCTTCGCAGGGCTTCCACCATGATCTGAGTGTGCCGGACACCGTCCTGGGTGCGTCGAACCTCGTTCTGAGTGTGCCGGCTCTCGTCCCTGTTTTGCTGGATCGCTTCGTCCACCTGCTCGAAGCGGCTCATGGTTTCCTGGCGGAGTCCCTCGATCTGGCGCGAGCTCTCGCGGAAACGCTCATCAAGATAGGCGATCAGCTCCTGGTCCATTCCCCAGCCCCTTTGGCGGCAGGTTCCGTTGCTACGCCATACCCTATCAGAGACCGGCGACCCGGGGAACCCCTTATCGCTTCTTCTGATAAGGCAACCCCAACGCCTTGGGCGCGCGGGAGTTGCCGATGAAGCCGGCGAGGACGACGATGGTGAGGACGTAGGGAATGATCTGGATGAACTGGACCGGGATCTGCGAGACGCCCTGCATCTGGATCGACAGCGCCTCGGCAAGGCCGAAGAGGAGGCAGGCGAGCATGGTCTGCACCGGGCGCCACTTGCCGAAGATCAGCGCCGCCAGCGCGATGAAACCACGACCGGCCGACATGTTGCGGGCGAAGAGCGAGGACTGGCCGATCGAGAGGTAGGCCCCGCCGATGGCCGCCAGTGCTCCCGAGAGCATCACTCCCATATAGCGCACCCGCGAAACGTTCACCCCCGCCGTATCCGCGGCCTCGGGGTTCTCCCCCACGGCCCGCAGGCGCAGGCCGAACGACGTCCGGTTGAGCACGTACCAGGTGACCGGCACCAGCAGGAATGCCAGGACGATGGGTACCAAAGGGATGAGCTGGTCCTGGGCGAGTTGCGGCGTGGCTCCTGTGGAGGCGAACAGAGCTCCGGAAAGCAGCGCGGGCACGCCCAGGAAAAGGATGTTGATGGCCGTGCCGCTCACCACCTGGTCGGCCTTGAACTGGATGCAGGCGATGCCATGGACCAGGGCCACCACCGCGCCGGCCGCGATGGCCGCCAACAAGCCCACCCACGGGCTGCCCGTGTAATACGTGACTGTCGCGGCCGTGAAGGCGCCGGCCAGCATCAAGCCCTCCAAGGCGATGTTGATGACTCCGGAGCGCTCCGAATACAGACCGCCCAGGGCTGCGAGGAGGAGCGGCGTGGCGAGTCGGATCGCCGAGAACAGCAGGGAGACGATCAGGATGTCGCTCATACGCCCTTGATCCTCTTGCCGAACGGCCCCCGGAACAGGGCTTCCGCCGCCACGAACAGGATGATGATCCCCTGGAGCACGAGCACCAGGTCCTTGGAGACGTGCTCGGTGAAGATGTCCACGAACAGTCCCCCGCGCAGCAGGGCGCCGAAGAGCAGGGACGCGAGGATCACCCCCACGGGATGATTTCTCCCCAGCAGCGCGACCGCGATCCCCGTGAAGCCGTAGCCGGAGGAGAAGCTGTCGTAGTAACGGTAGCGGTAGCCGAGCACCTCGTTGATGCCCACCATGCCGGCGAGCGCGCCGGAGAGGGCCATGGCGAGAACGATCTGCCGCCCCGTGGCGATGCCGCCGTACTGCGCCGCCGCCGGGTTGGCGCCGGTGGCCCGGATCTCGTAACCCCAGCGCGTGCGCCAAAGGAAGAGATAGACGAGCAGGCAGGCGAGGAGCGCCAACGGAAAGGCGAGGTTCAACGGGATGCGCTCGGGCAGGCCGGGGATGAACGATCCGAGCCGCGCGATGCGGGCGTTCTCGCCGATGGGCACGGTTTCGAGCAGCGCGTCGCCGGGCGGCTTGTAGTGGTACTGGGTGAAGTAGCTCGCGAGGGCGATCGCGATGAAGTTCATCATGATCGTGGTGATGACCTCGTGAGCACCGAAGCGGGCCTTGAGCACGCCCGGAATGGCCCCCCAGAAACCGCCCGCGAGCAGGGCCGCGAGGAAGCAGAACGGCACCAGGAGCCACGCCGAAAAGCCCGCGAAGGTGATGCCCACCCAGGCCGTGACGAAGGAGGCGATGTAGAGCTGCCCTTCAGCTCCGATATTGAGCAGGCCGCAGCGGAAGGCCACGGCCACCGCGAGCCCGGTGAAGATGAGGGGGGTCGCGTAGAACAGGGTGTAGCCGATGCCGTCCGGCCACGTGAGGGCGCTGCCCACGAGGAGCGAATAGGTGCTGATGGGGCTGTCGCCCACGGCCAGCACGAGCACGGCGCCCACGAGGAAGGCCGCGGCCACGGCGGCCAGGGGGAAAAGGAGCTCGCGCAGGGCTTTCATCAGATGTCGGTCCCCAATCAGGCCGCGGCGTTGCTGCCGGTCATCAGCAGTCCGATCTCTTCCAGGGAGGCTCGCGCCGGGTCCACCTCGCCCACGATCTGCCCGTCGCGCATGACGAGCAGCCGGTCGGAGAGGGCCGTCACCTCCTCGAGCTCGGAGGAGACGAGGAGCAGGGCGCAGCCGGCGTCGCGCATCTCGACCAGCCGCTTGTGGATGAACTCGATGCCGCCGATGTCCACGCCCCGCGTGGGCTGGGCCACGAGCAGCAGACGCGGACCCTGCTCAATCTCGCGGCCCAGGATGAGCTTCTGCTGGTTGCCTCCCGAGAGGGAGCGGGCGGGCAGGTCCGGGTTCGCCGGGCGGACGTCGAAGGCCTTGAGGATCTTCTCGGTCTTGGCACGGATGGCGCCCAGGTTGAGCCAGAAACGGGCCGGTCCCTCGGCCACGGGCGGCCGGTCTTCCGCGCCCAGGT
>CAXTNS010000312.1:2813-7955 GCA_964245465.1 uncultured Thermoanaerobaculia bacterium | reverse complement strand
CCGCCTGCGCTGCGGCGACCTCGTGGCGGGCACGCTGGTGGTGAAGGCCCCGGCTGCGGTGCTGCTGACCGACCTGGCCGCCCGTCCGGACGACGGCCGGCCCGCCCGCCGGTCCAACGATCTCCGGGCGCCGCGCGCGTCCTCCGAGCCGCCGCCGCTGCCCACGGAAGAATTTCCCTTCACCCGCGAGCAACTCGACATCTACGGCATCCACGAGCTCCAGGTGCTGGAAGATCTGTTGAGGCGCCAGGACCAGGGTACGCTCGACTCGCTGATCCTCGAAGACGTCTGCGAGAAGATCAAGACCAAGATCAGTTGGCCCCGCGAGCGCTGGAACGTGCCCGTCCGCCCGTTCCTCGCGGCCTTCTACCGCGCCCAGCGCGGGGCGCTGGAGCAGCGGATGCTGTTCGGGCAACGGCGGGAGCGCAAGCGGGGGTAGCTCATCCCCGCTTCACCACCACCACCGTCACGTCGTCCGGCGGCTGCTCGGCTTCCAGGTGGCGCCGGCAGTCGTTCAAGAGGGCGTCGACGATCTCGACGGCGGGGCGGTGCCCCATGGCCTGGAGGACCTCACGGGCGCGGTCGAAGCCGTAGGCGTTGCCGTTCCGGTCCAGGGTTTCGAAGAGGCCGTCGGAGCAGAGGAGCAGGGCGCCGCCCCGGGGGAGATCGAAGGCGCGGTCCTCGTAGGGACGGACAGGCCCCCGGCCCGCGCCCAGGGGGCGGCCGGGGAGGTCGATCTCGGCGACCCGGCCGGCGGCGAAGACGAGAGGGTAGGGATGGCCGGCGTTGGCGAGCATGGCGTTGTTTGCGGGCGCGGCCGGGTCGAGACGGATCAGGGCGAGGCTCGTGAAGCTGTGGTCGGTGCTGACCCCGCGTAACACGCGGTCGAGTTGGTGGAGCACCCTGGCAGGAGACTCGCCGGGCGCGACGAGGCTCAGGAGGCCGGCCTTGACCATGGCCTGGGCCACGGCGCAGGAGTAGCCGTGGCCGGCCACGTCGCCGGCCGCGATCCAGAGCCCGCCACCCTCGTCGCGCAGGAAGTCGTAGAGGTCGCCCCCAGCTTCGCTGGCGAGCACGGACCGGGCGGCGATCTCATACCCTTCGACACGCGGCATTTCCTGGGGAAGGAGGCCCACCTGCATGCGCGCCAGGAGGTCCACCTCGTGGTGGAGCCGCCGCTCGTGGGCCAGACGGCGCATGAAGGCCGGGGGTGGAATGGTTTCGGTCTCGGTCTCCTCCGGGCGGGAGAGCCCCACGAATCCCAAGGCGAGGAGGGCTGCCGAGGGGAGCGCCGTCAGGGCGAAGGAGCCGGGCAGCCATGAGAGGTGCAGAGCGGAGAAAAGGACCGCCGGAAAGAGCGCGGCGACCAGGGAGGCGGCCAGCAGCGCGGTCAGGCCGTGCCGCCTCCCTACCCACACCAGCAGGCCGACGAAAGCGGTGTTGCAGGCCAGCTCGACGGGGAAGGGCGTGATCTGGATGGGCGAGAGCACATAGCCCCCCAGGAGCGCGGCGATCGGGACGGCCCAGGCAGCCCAGCGGGCCGGCAGGAATCGCAGGGCGAGGGCCAGCATCAGCGTCGCCAGGGCCGCCGTCGAGATGCCGGTCCCGAACGGACTGTTGTTGAGATCGAAGACCGGGAGCTCGACGCTGGCCGCGGCCGGCGCTATTCCCGGCAAGAGGGTGGCGAGGGCATAGATCCCGAGACGCAAACCGGCGAGAGCTGCACCGAACGAGAAGCCGAGGAGGAGGGCCCGGCCGGCCCGGGGCCCGAGCCGTCCCCGCCGCAGGGTGTCCAGGCTGGTCGTGAAATCGGGCCGTAGCGAGCGCAGGAGCGACTCGCCCGCGGACCAGGCGAGGAAGACCGTGACGGCCCGGGTAAAGATAGAGAGAACCAGGCCGAGGACCACGGTGCTCGCCAGGTTCTCGAAGATCAACGAAAAACGGGAAAGATCGACGCTCAGAAAGGCGATGAGGGCGAGGATCGCACCATTCGTGAGGTCGATCCGGCCATGGACGAGCAGAGAGAGGAAGATTCCCGCCACGGTCAGGGCGATGAGGCCGTAGATCAGCGCTGTGGCGAGATTCTTTACGATATGGAGGCCCTGTGGGGCGGGAGCCTCCGCGAGCCTGCCCATTTGCCGCTCGGCTGAGAACATCAAGGGAGGACTGTTCTCGATCCAGAGGTGCTGCCCCGGAGAGCTCCCCGCGAGGTCGACCGATCGCCAGGTGGCCAGTCCCGCGCTCCAGGCCTCGCGGCTTTTCCCGAGAGATTCCCCAGCGGTGAGGAGCAGGGGCATCAGCTCGCGGGAAACGCGTCCATGATGAACCGAGGCTGAAGGGTTCAGAGGAGAAGCGGAAGAATTGTCCCAGAGGACCTGGACCGGCCTGCCGTCGGGTGAAAAGGAGATCCGCAGGCGCTGGAGATGGCCAGCCCCCGGGCTCCGGACGGCATGGCTGACCGCGATGCGGAGCCGAACGACCGGCTTTTGTTTCGGTGGGCGCGTGAGGGCGGTCTCAAGGAAAACCCTGGGTTCGCCGGGAACCGGACGGAGGCTCGTGCCGCTGGCGAGGAGCCGGTACTGGGTCCGGAAGAATCGCTTCGGGAGGAGGTCGTCCCGCGACCATTCCGGAAGCAGGAAGAGGGCGAGGGCCGCGCCGGCCGCGAAAACCAGGAGACCTGCGACGGCCTTCTGGATCAGCCGGCCCGCGTCCATGCTTTCCCGCGGCCTCATGCTTCGGCCTCCCGGCTCCGCTTCAGCACCACGACCGTGGTGTCGTCCAGCGGCTGGGCCGTGCGGAGATGATGATTCCAATCGGCCAGGAGGCCTTCCAGAATCCTGCCCGCATCCCGGCCGGCGGTGGCCAGGAGGATGTCCCGCACGGGGTCGAGCCCGTAAAACGAGCCGTCGGCGTTCATCGCCTCGAAGAGCCCGTCCGAGCAGAGGATCAGCGCACCTCCGGGTGGCAGCCGGAAGGAGAGGTTCTCGTATTGCCTCGGCGGGCCTTGACCCAGGGGCAGGCCGGAGACGGTCAGCTCCTCGACCCGGCCGTCGGCCACCAGCAAAGGATAGGGATGGGCGGCGTTGCTCAGGACGGCCTCACCGCTCTCCAGGTCCAGACGCAGGAGGGCCAGGGCGGTGAAATTCCGTTTCGCTCCCGCCGCGCGGAGCACCCGGTCCATTCGTCCGAGAACCTCGGCGGGCGTGCGCTTGCGGCCGACCAGGCTGGCGAGGGCCGCCTTGGTCATGGCCTGGGCGATGGCGCAGGAATAGCCATGGCCGGCCACGTCGCCGGTGGCGATCCAGACGAAGCCCTCCTCGTCGCGCAGCACGTCGTAGAGGTCGCCACCGGCTTCATGGGCGATCACGGACCGCGCGGCGATCTCGTATCCTTCGAGGCGGGGGAGCGTGCGGGGGAGGAGGCCCCGCTGCATGCGGGCCAGCAGATCCATTTCATGCTTGAGGCGCCGCTCCTCCTCGATCCGGCGGACGAACCCCGGCTGGCCCAATCGCTGGACCTCGGCCGCGGCCGAGCGCGAGAGCCCGAGCCAGCCCAACACCACGAAGGCGGCCAGGGGAGCGGCGGTGGCGGCGAACCCGCCGGCCATCCAGTCGAGATGCAGGGCCGAGAAGGCCGCCGCCGGGAGCAGGCCGGCCACGACCGAGGCGATGAGCAGGGCCGTCAGACCATGCCGGCGCACGACGTAGACCAGGAGGCCCGCGCAGGCGGCACTGGCCGCGATCTGTGCCGCCAGAGGATGGAACGACAGGAGCGGGAGGAGCGCCCCAGCAGCCAGGGCCGCCGTCGGCGAGGCCCACCGCATGGGCAGCATACGGAACGCGAGGGCCAGCACCAGCGCCACGCCGGCCGCCAGTACGATTCCGTTCGCGACCGGACTGCCGAAAGGCCTGGAGAGAGGGAGCCACAGGGTCGGGGCCGTGGGCCAGAAACCCGGCAGAGCCTCGACCAGGGAGAGCAGGGCAAGGCGGAGCCCGGCCAGTGTCCCTCCGAAGCCGACACCGAGGAGGAGCGCCCGGCCGCCCCGGGGGCCGAGGCGTCCCGCCCGCAGGGCGTCCAGGCTGGTCGTGAAGCCCGCGTCCGTGGAACGGAGCAGCGATTCGGCGCTCGACCAGAGCAGGAAGACCCAGACGCCAAGGCTCGCCACCGCGATCCCGGACCATAGCCACGTGCCGAGGTTGAGGTTCGGCCGCGGGTCCAGGGTCGCCAGGGCGATCAGTGCCAGGAGAGCGCCGTTGAGCACGCTGAGGCGGGACTTCAAAGCCAGCACCAGGAACACTCCCATCACCCCGAAGATGCTGACGGCAAACTTGAGGAACAGGCTTATGGAGCGGTTCGTGTAGAGGTCGAGCTCCGCCTGGACCGCATCCGTCAGACCCCCGGGCCGGCGTCCAGCGCCGACGGTGGTCCCCGCCATGACGACCAGGTGCTCGGGCCTGGAGGATCCATGGAGTGAGATCAACTGGAGCGGCAGGGCCATGGCGGAGTCCTGCCGCCGCGGTCCCAGGGTCTCTCCAGGCTCGAGCACCAGGGGAATGAACCGCTCCGCCCGGCGGGCGTAGTCCGCGGGGTTTCGTAGATTGAAAGGATTCAGGCTCCGGCTCCACCAGATGGCGAGCTGAGGCCTGCCATCCAGCGAGAAATCGATGGAAAAGTTGCCACCCGGCCAGCCTTCGGCCAGTTGGGCTCCGTGAACGACCTCGACGCGGACGGCCGTCTTCGTGGCGACCAGCCACTCGGATCCCGCTTCGTTGCGAGGATGGAAGGTGTCCCAGGATTGCGAAATCCCCGTGGTGAGGAAGACCCGAGGCTCGCCGGGTGCCAGCGGCAGCCCCGCCTTCGCCGCCAGCTCCCGATAGCGCTCGCGGAAGGCGTCTTTGTCCAGGGCGGGCCCCTCCACCCGCCACTCGGGCAGCAGCGCCGAAGCCAGGGTCACGCCGGCCGCGAAGACCAGGAGGCCCACGACGATGCCCAGCAGCAGGGAGGTCTTACCGGGGCTTGTACCGGATCGTTTGGCGGGGCTCATCCTCAAAAATAGATACGGAGAGCGGCCCCGCGGGTTCTCGCGGTAGCCGGTTCCCCCCCAATCCTACCCCCTACAGCACGGGCGACAGCCAGCGGGCC
>CAXTNS010000312.1:0-2803 GCA_964245465.1 uncultured Thermoanaerobaculia bacterium | reverse complement strand
ACTGGCCGCGATCGTCAGCGCCCGCGGCGAGACCGCCTGCGGGTCGGCGTAGATCTTCCCGGCCACCATGATGTACACGTCGGTGCCGTGCAGCGAAGCCAGTTCGGGCTTGGCCTTCTTCAGGTCGTCCCGGAACGCCGCCTCCATCGCCCCCGCCGTCTCGGGGCAGAGGATCAGCAGATCGCACTCGGCGTTGAAGAGGAAGGAGCGGAAGTCGAGGTTGGTTGAGCCCACCACGGAGACGAGGCCGTCCGCCACCAGGGTCTTGGCGTGCAGGATGGCGTCCTGGTACTCGAAGATCCGCACGCCCCGCTCCAGGAGGGTGCCGTAGTAGCCGTGCCCGGCTTGGCGGACGATGGGCACGTCCGTCCGGCCGGGGAGCAGAAGCCGCACGTCCACTCCGCGGCCGGCGGCGTCCTCCAGGACCCTCAGGGCCCGGTGGCCCGGCGCGAAGTAGGCGTTGGTGATCCACAGCGTCCTCTTCGCCGCCGCCGCCAGGGCCGCCAGCACCGCCGCCGACTCGGCCTGTCCGCGCTTGGGCCGCGAGTCGAGCACCAGGACGCGCGAGCCCGGGGCCTCCACGGCGTCCGCCGGGATGGGATCGAGCTCGAACGGCTCGCCGCCCGCGTGCTCCCAGCCCTCCTGGAAGACCACGGACATCTCCCAGGCCGCCGGGCCGGTGACCCGCACGTGGGTGTCCCGCCAGGTCTCACCCGGCTTCGGCCGGAACGATCCGTACTCCTCGCCGATGTTCATGCCGCCGGTGAAGGCCACCTCGCGGTCCAGCACCAGGATCTTGCGGTGGTCCCGGAAGGGCTGGTACCAGAAGCGCTCGAACAGGGGGTTGAACAGATGGACCTGGACGCCGTGTCTCTCCATCTCCCGCCAGAACTCGGCGCGGGTGGAGTGGGAGCCGAGGGCATCCGCCAGCACCCGCACGGCGACCCCGCGGGCGGCGGCGGCCTTGATGCCCTTGAGGAACCGCCGGCCCGTGGAGTCGTCCTTGAAGATGTAGGACTCCAGGAGGATCTCCCGCTGGGCGGCCTCGCCGGACTCGCGCATGGCCCGGAAGGCGTCCGCGCCGTTGAAGAACACGTCCACCCGGTTGCCGCCGAAGAAAGGCGCGCCGTCGATGCGCCGCAGCAGCACCTCGAACCCGGGGTCCTCGATGCCCTGGGGCAGCGCCGCGGCAAGGCGTCCCACCCGGTCGACGCGCAGCTCGGGGGGAAGCTTGCGTCCGAGAGCGGGGCGGAGGATCGGGCGGAAATGCCGGAAGCGGTGGCGGCGGCTCATAGGACGGCGGGAGTATGGCAGATGGGAGAGTCGCGTTAGCATCGATTCATGAATCGCAACGCCGTCCTCTGCTTCTCCTGGCTCCTCTTCTCCCAATCCCTGCTCGCGCAACCGCCGATGCTCGCCAAGCCCCACGTCCCCACCGAGGTGGCGGTGAAATTCCTCGACCAGCTCGCCGCCGGGAACTACCAGGCCGCCACGGTGGGCTTCACGGACGCCATGAAGGGAGCGGCGCCGCCGGAGAAGCTCGCCGAGATCTGGACGGGCCTCCAGGGCCAGCTCGGACCCTACGGCAAGCGGGCAGGGGTCCGGACGGAGAGGCAGGGGCCGTACGACGTGGTCTTCGCCACCACGGAATTCGAGCGCGGCACGCTCGACCTCAAGGTGGTGATCGACGACGCCGGGCGGATCGCGGGGTTCTTCATCGTGCCGCCCAAACCTCCCGAGTACTCCGCGCCGACCTACGTGAGCCAGGAGGCTTTCCGCGAGCGAGAGGTCACCGTGGGCTCCGGGGAATGGGCCCTCCCCGGCACGCTCGCGATGCCGGTGGGACCGGGTCCCTTCCCGGCCGTGGTGCTCGTCCACGGCTCCGGCCCGAACGACCGGGACGAGACGGTGGCGGCCGCCCGGCCCTTCCGCGATCTCGCCTGGGGGCTCGCTTCGCGCGGCATCGCCGTGCTCCGGTACGAGAAGAGCACCCGCCAGCACGGCGCCAGGCTCGGCTCGGTCCCCAACTTCACGGTCCGCCAGGAGACGGTGGACGACGCCGTGGCCGCCGCGGCCCTGCTGCGCGGCACCGAAGGGATCGATCCCGGGCGCGTCTATGTCCTCGGGCACAGCCTGGGCGCCATGCTCGTGCCCCGCATCGGCGAACAGGACCCGAAGATCGCCGGCTTCATCGTGATGGCGGGCGCGGCCCGGCCCCTGGAAGACATCATCCTGGAGCAGGTCACCTACGTCGCCGGGCTCGACGGCACCGTCTCCAGGGAGGAGATGAAGCAGATCGAAGAGCTCCGCCAGGAAGTGGCCAAGGTGAAGGCCCTGCGGCCCGG
The DNA here is from genome assembly GCA_964245465.1 of uncultured Thermoanaerobaculia bacterium. Classification (GTDB taxonomy): domain Bacteria; phylum Acidobacteriota; class Thermoanaerobaculia; order Multivoradales; family UBA5704; genus DATARR01. The sequence goes on along the minus strand of CAXTNS010000312.1, from coordinate 458 downwards.
AGCCACCGGGACCGTCCTGAGCGCCCCCGCCTCCTACTGGCTCGACCTCCGGGGCTACAACCCGCCCGAGGCCGCCAAGGCGCTCCACCGGCCGCTGCTGGTCCTCCAGGGCGAGCGGGACTACCAGGTGACCCTGGACAACTTCGAGGCCTGGAAGAAGGCCCTGGGCGACAGGAAAGACGCCACCTTCAAGTCCTATCCCGGACTCAACCACCTGTTCATCGAGGGAGAGGGCAAGAGCAGCCCGGCCGAGTACCAGAAGCCCGGCCACGTGGCAGAGGCCGTGGTGGCGGACATCGCGGGGTGGATCAAGGCAGCAGTGCACGGATCTCCGCCCGGCTGAGGCCCGCCTCCCGCAGCACCTCCTCCGTGTGCTCCCCCAGAGCGGGGGCGGAGGATGACGGGACGGCGCGCCGGCCGTCGAAAAGGACGCGCGTCACCAGCGCCTGAGTGCGGAC
>CAXTNS010000311.1:543-7963 GCA_964245465.1 uncultured Thermoanaerobaculia bacterium | reverse complement strand
CGGTGAAGCATTGCGGGAGTCTAGCGGATTGCTCTCAGGCTCTCACCTCACGCCGCCTCTCAAAGGGAACCTTGTAGATCCAGTTCCGCACGGCATCCCTCTCCTCGCGGCAGGGGATGACGGAAAAATCGACGTGGACGGCCACCAGGTGCCCCTGGGCGTCGTAGCCGCCGATGACGGGATAGACGCCGTCTCCCCAGCCCGAGGGGAAGAGGACGAGGTTCCAGCCATTCCGCCCGAGCGGAAGGGGGACGTTGGCGATGCCTTCCCGGATGTGCCCGGGATCTTCCTTGCGGGCAAACCAGGAACCGGGATTGCCGTTCTCGAAGAGACCCGCGTACCAGTCCTCTTCCGGGGGCATGCCGTGCACGAGGGCTTCGTCGTCCACGAAGCAGGCGGTCCCGGAGCCCACGGGAAAACCGGGGATCAGGAGCTCGCGCCGGGTCTCAGGGGCGCTCGACAGGAGCAGCGAGGCGTAGGCCGCGCAGAGGGTGCCGGTGCCGCTCCCGCTGACGTCGGCCAGGGTCACGCGGACCCGGTAACGCCCCGGCGGCAGGGAGACCTGGGGATTTCCGCCCCTGCGCATGCCCACAAAAGGGTCGCAGACGGCGAGCCGGCCGCTGGGCAGGAAGACTTCTCCACAATCCACCACCCGCAACCGGTACAGGTGGCCGTTGACGGCGTGATCCCCTTCCGAGAGGGCTCTCCAGTCCCCCTCCCGGCGGTTTGGCCATGCTCTCATCCCTCTCCTTTCACCAGCCAGCGTGCAAGAGAGGATGGCCGGAAGCCCGGAATCCTTTCACTTCACCGCTGCGTGCTCAAAGTTGGCCGCTCAGCATATAACAAACCCGGTCGAAGGTGCGATGCCAGAGCTTGTACTCGTGGTCCCAGCTCTGGGCCTTGAGCTCGGTGGCGTCCTTCAGGTCGTCTTCGAAGGCGGCCTTGAGCTCGGCGGCGATGGCTTCGTCGATGATGCCGACGCCCGCCTCTTCGTTGATGTCGAAGGAGCGGTCGTCCAGGTTGGTCGAGCCGACGTGGGACCACATGCCGTCGATGATCATGATCTTCTGGTGGATCATGGTGCGCTGGAAGCAGAAGATCCGCACGCCCGCGTGGAGCATCTCGCTGAAGTGGCGGTGGCCGGCGTGGCTGACGACCGGGCTGTCAGTGATTTCGCCGGGCACCATGATCTTGACCTCGACCCCGCGCTTGACCGTGCGCTTGAGCAGGGAGACGGTCTCATCGTCGGCGATGAAGTAGGGGTTCTGGATGAGCAGCTCCTTCTGGGCGGAGGCGATCGACATCTTGAACAGCAGCTCGAGGTCGGAGACGCCGCCGAGCGGGGCGCCGGCGAGCACGTGCATCCGCAGATTCCCCGCGTCCTCCAGATGCGGGAAGTACTTCTCGCCCACCAGCACCTCGCCCGTCTCCTCGATCCAGTGTTGGGCGAAGACGGACTGCACGGCGTTGACGACCGGCCCGCAGAGCCGCACGCCGGTGTCGCGCCAGTGGTCCTTGTCCTGGCCGTTGCCCGTCCACAGCCGCGAGATGCCGTGGCCCATGATATAGGCCTCCCGGCCGTCGAAGACGGCGACCTTGCGGTGGGAGCGCTTGTTGAGCTGGCCGAGGTCTCTCAGGCGGAGCGGGTGGTAGCGGGCGAATTTGACCCCGGCGTCGGTCAGCAGGTCGCGGAGGTACTTCTTCATCTTCATGCCGCCCATGGCGTCGACCGTGACCCGCACTTCGAGGCCTTCGCGAGCCCGCTTGGCAAAGGCGTTCGCAACCTCGTCGCAGATGCCGCCGGACCACCAGACGTAGGTCTCGAAGTGAATCGTCTCTTTGGCGTTGGCGATCGATGCGAGGAGCGCCGGGAAGAAGCCGTCGCCGTTCTGCAGGATCTCGGCCTTGTTGCCTTCCAGGATGACGGCATTGGTCATGCCGGCGATCGAGGGCAGAGCCTCCTCGAAGCTGTCGATGTCGGGGACGCGGACGTGGAACTCCCGTTCGCGCAGGTTGGTCCACAGCATCGTTGCCACGATGACGAGGACGAGGATCATGGACACGAAAACCCAGATGGGGATTGTGATCATGGTCTCTAGAGTTGTTCGTTGATCGTATAAGAGGCGCTGTCCTCGAACTTGTGCCAGAGCGAGCGCTTCTGCCAGGTCTGGAGGTCGACTCGTGTGCAGTCCTTGAGGTCCGCCTCGAAGGCCGCTTTGAGCCGGGAGGTGACGGCGGTGTCGATCAGGCCGACGCTCGCCTCGTCGTTGATGTCGAGCGAGCGGTCGTCGAAGTTGGAAGAGCCGACCTGCGACCAGATGCCATCGATCATCATCACTTTCTGATGATTGAGGGTCTTCTGGTACTCGTAGATCTCGACGCCCCCGCGCACCAGTTGCTCGAACTGGGCGTGCCCGGCGTGCCGCACCACCGAGCTGTCGGTGACCTTGCCGGGAACCATCACCCGGATGGTGACGCCCCGTTTGACGGCGCGGAGGAGAAGGTCCACCAGCTCCTGGTCGGGGATGAAGTACGGGTTTTGAATGATCAGCTCTTTCTGCGCGCTGGCGATGGCCATCTTGTAGAGCAGCTCGAGCCGGGCGACGCCGCCGTTGGGCGAGCTCGCCGTCATGTGGGCGCGCACGGGACCGGCGGCGCCGAGATGGGGGAAGTACTTGTCCCCGGCCAGCACCTCGGCCGTCATCTCCATCCAGTTCTCGGCGAAAGTGCCCTGCACGGCGTTGACGATCGGCCCTTCGAGGCGCACGCCGGTGTCGCGCCAGTGCTCGCCGTCCTGGGCGTGGCCCGTCCACTCCTCGGCCATGCCATGGCCGAAGACGTAGGCCACCTTGCCGTCGAAGACCGCCACCTTGCGATGGGTGCGGTTGTTGATCAGTCCCACGTCCCGGAGGCGGATCGGATGGTAATAAGAGATCTTGACGCCGGCTTTCTCCATCTCTTCGAACAGCTCGCCATCTCCCTGGGTCGAGCCGGTGGCGTCGAGCGTCATCCTCACCTCCACCCCCTGCCGGGCCTTGCCCGCCAGGGCCTGCGCGAGGCGGTCGCAGACCTCCCCCTTCCACCAGACATAGGTCTCGAAGTGGATGCTCTCCTTCGCCTTGGCAATGTCCTTGAAGAAAGGCGGGAAGAACCCGTCGCCGTTCTGCAGCACCTGGACGGAGTTGCCGTCGAGGACCGGCGCGCCCGTGAGGTTGGCGAGGGACGGCACGACCTCTTCGAAGCTCTTGAAGTCGGGTACGCGCACGTGCGATTCGCGCTCGCGCTGGGTGGACCAGATGAACAGGAACAGGACGACGATGATCAGCACGTAAAGGATCGCCCATCCCAACGAGACCTCGAAGATCACCCGCTTGCGGCCGGTCCGCGAAGGATCCTTGCGCGAAGAATCAGGGGGATCGCCGTTCGTTTTCGATGTCTTCGGAGTCTTGAGAGGTGCGCTCATGGCCGTTTTCCCCTTCCTGGGTTTCGCGGTGCAGCTCGACCAGCACGGGCCAGTGATCGGAAGGCCCCGTCCGCAGAACCTGATAGGAGGTGGTCGTCCAGCCTGGATCAGCGAAGACGTAATCGATCCGCTGGCGCATGTAGCGATGGGTGCAGGCGACGTCGTCGCCGCACATCCGGAACAGCTCCGCCGCCATGAGGGTCCCGATCTCGGGAGCTCCGGGTGGAGCGTTCAGATCCCCTACCAGGACGAAAGGCCCGCCAGCCTGCCTGAGCCGCTCGACGAGACCCTGGATCTGCACACTCCGTGCCGACCGCCCCCAGCGCCCCCAGGCGGCGAGGTGGGTGACGTAGAAGTGGATCTCGGAGCCGCCGAATTCAGGAGGGGAAAAGGCGATGCGGGAGTGCAGCAGGGGGGGGGGCTCGCCCGGTCCGGGCAGGGGCGGGACGTGGCTGTCGCGCAGCTCTCCGCGCGTGAGCACGGCGTTGCCGAACTCGCCCTGGCCAAGCGAGAAGCTCTTGCCGAACCGGACGGACATGCCCGTCAGGCGTGCGAGGGTCTCGGCCTGGTCTTCCAGCCGCGAGTGCTTGGTCTCGCGATGGACCTCCTGGAGCCCCACCACGTCCGGCTCGGATTCGACGATGGCCCTGGCGATCCCCTCCAGGTGCCGCCGGGACCAGCGGGCGCTGTGGCCTCCCATGGTGTAGGACATGACCTTGAGGCGGAGGTCGGACATGCCGGGAGAGGACTGCGAAAGGTGTGCCGGCCCCTCACCTCCCCGGCCTCCTCTCCCAGCCCTCCACTCGTCCGTCCGGGAGAGGAGGGAGAAAGGCAAGAAAGAGACCCTCTTTGTCATCCTGAGCGCAGGTCATGGCAAGAATCCCTGGCGGTCCTGGAGCCCACTCAGGACGTCAGAATCCGGCGGCACGGCGGGCAGGTCGTAGGTGTTGGTGGCCTGTGTGCTGATCTGCTGGATCTCCACCACGATGCGCGAGGGGGTGAACCGCACGATGGTCGGCCAGAGGAAGCCGTTGGGGCGCGGGCCGATGATGCGCACGAACGCCTCGGACCGGCCGGCCACGGCGCCGCTCACGCAGAGCGTCTCGGGGAGGCAGGCGTCCTCCTTGCGTCCCAGGATGGACTCGCCCGAGCTCTGGAAGATGCGCAGGCGGAAGCGGAAGTCCGGGAAGGCCGGAGTGGTGAGGAAGCCCTCGTTGCCTCCTCCGGATGGATCGTCGTCCGTGATGGTGAGGGTGGCGTTCTTCAGGGTGTTTTCGAGAGCGGCGCCGCCCGTGGGGTTCGAGAGGGTGAGGAGCACCGTCTCGTTCGACTCGTCCGCGGAGTCGTTCAGGATCGGCACGCTGAACGTCTTGGGGTTGTCGTCGTTGGCCGCCCAGTTGAGCGTGCCGGAGACGGCCGTGAAGTCCTGCCCCGCCGTGGCCGTGCCGCCCGCGGCGCTGTACTGGACGGACACCGCGCCGTCGTCGCCGTTGATGCGCTGGACGACGATGTTGGTCGATCCGTTCCCCTCGCCCACCGAGTAGGAGCCGAGGCTGAAGCGCAGCGTCCCCGCCTGCTCGCCACCGCCCCCGGCGCCCTGGACGGTGATCGTGCCGGACATGCCGACGCCCCCCGGTCCGCCATGGATCGTGCAGTGGTAGCCGGCCGTGCCCGCCGCGGTGAAGGTGTGGGAGAAGGTCCAGGCCGCGCCCGAGGCGCCTCTGGAGAAGCTGTTGTCGTCAGCACGGACGTCGTGGGTCCCCCCGGCGTTCGACCAGACCACCGTGTCGCCGGCCGCGATGGTGAGCGTGGCCGGATGGAAGGCGGTGTCCGGTCCCACGGTGACGTTGTGCGTGGCCGCCCACGAAGGGGCTGACAGGCAGAGGACGGCGGCGAGGACCAGGACGGCGGGCTTCAGGGTACGGCGATACGGCATCGGGTTTCTCCTCCTTGGGGGCCGGCTCCTTGGGAGCCGGCTCGGCTCCGGTGGGTTGGTTCCTGAAGGGTCGGAAAAGGTTCTGCGGGGGGATTTTGAACCGATTTCCTCCATTCAGGCACATACTCTCTGCATGCCACCGGACGACGAGCTCGCTCTCCTGCGGCGGGTGGCCGCGAAAGACCGCAAGGCCTTCGAGGCGCTCTACCAGCTCTACTACCGCCGGCTGTTCGGCTATCTCCTGAAAATCACCCGGCGGGCGGAGCTGGTGGAAGAGGTGCTCAACGACGTCATGCTCGCCATCTGGAAAGGGGCGGCGAGCTTCGACGGCCGGTCGCGACCCTCGACCTGGATTTTCGGCATTGCCTACCACAAGGCGCTCAAGGCCCTGGCGCAGCAACTCCGGCAACCGCAGAAGCCGGACGAGGAAGCGGAAGGGCCGGAGCCGGTCGACCGGGAGGAGCCCGAGAGCCTGGCGGTCCGGCGCGAGTTGGCGACCGTGCTCGGCCGGGCGCTCGGCACGCTGCCGCCGGACCAGAGGGCCGTCGTGGAGCTGACGTACTACTATGGGCTCGCCTACCAGGAGATCTCGGAGATCGTGGGCTGCCCCGTCAATACGGTGAAGACACGGATGTTTCACGCCCGCCGGCGTTTGAGGGAGCTGCTGCCCGGGCTGGGCGTTTCGAGCCATACGGGTTAGGAGAGCGGCATGCGAGAACGGGAAGAGCTCGGGGAGCGGTTCCACGAGAGGGTCTGGGGCCTGATTCCCTGGTATGTGAACGGCACTCTCCCCCAGCGGGAGCGGGAAAGGGTCGAGATTCATCTCGAGGCCTGCCGCCGGTGCCAGGAGGAGGAACGGGCCTGCCGGCAGACGGCCGAGGCCGTTCAGGGTGCCGGCGAGGTGGCTCCCACGCCCCATCCGGTGCAGCTCCAGCGCATCCTGGCGCGGATCGAGGAGACCGAGCGCGAGGAACGGGCTCCCCGGATGTCGCGAATGTCCTGGATAGGGCGATGGCGGCTCCCCCTTGAGGCCACGCCGCGCGCCCTGCGGGGTGCCCTGGTGGCCCAGGTTGCCATCATCCTCCTGCTGGCCGGCGTGATCATCTGGCAGAAGCTGCATTCCGCCCCCGAGGGCGTATCGGCCCCGGCCGTCTACCGCACGCTTTCGGACCCCGCGCCCATGCGCGGACCTGTTCTGCGCCTGCGGGTGATGTTCTCGCCCCAGGCCACCGAGCGCCAGGTCCGCGAGCTGCTCCTGGACGTTCGCGGTGAGATCACGGCCGGTCCCTCGCCGCTCGGCGTCTACACCATCGAAGTTCCCGCGGGCCGCGACTCCCTTCAGGCGGTGCTCACCCGGCTGCGCTCGGAATCCCAGGTCATGCTCGCCGAGCCGGCCGCGGGAGAGGAGCCCCGGTGACCGGGCGGCGCACCCTCGCTCTCCATGTCCTCGGCCTGGCTCTGCTCCTGGTCCTGGGCTGCGCGGGATACGGCTCCAGCCCGGCAGTCCCCCTGGCGGCGGATGGCGGATCGGACGAGCAGTCCCCCGCGGACCGGCAGGTCATGGTCACCTATCCGCCGGCGCCTCCCTGGCTGTGGGCCCGGACCACCTCGGAGCTGGCGCAGCTCTACCAGCTCCGTACGGTCTATTCATGGACCATGGCCTCCCTGGGCGAGCAGTGCGTGGTCTTCGAGGTGCCCCGGGGAAAATCCCCTCAGGACCTCATGCGCCGGATCGCCTCACACCCCAAGGTCGGCTCGGTCCAAACGGTCGAGACCTTCCACGTCCAGGGCGGCACCGATCCCTACGCCAGCCGCCAGTACAGCTCGCGGGCGCTCCGCCTCGATCAGGCGCACCGCTGGGCCACGGGCAAGGGCGTGCGGATCGCCGTGGTGGACACCGGCGTCGACTTCGACCATCCAGACCTGCGCGACCGGGTGGTCAAGGCCCAGAGCTTCGTTGACAAGGGGGAGAAGACGTTCAACACGGACATCCACGGCACGGCCGTGGCCGGGCTCATCGC
>CAXTNS010000311.1:0-533 GCA_964245465.1 uncultured Thermoanaerobaculia bacterium | reverse complement strand
GCCAACAACGGCGTGTAGATCTAGGTGGTCGCCCAATCATAAAAAATCTACGCTCTGAAGGCTTGCTGGCAGCAGCCGCCGGGCTCGCGCGAGGCGGTCTGCAACAGCTACACGCTGGCCAAGGCGGTGGACTTCGCCATCCTCCAAGACGTCCAGGTGCTCAACTTCAGCCTCGCCGGACCGCCGGACCCGCTGCTCGGCCGGTTGATCGGCGTCGCGCTGTCCAAGGGGATCGTGGTGGTGGCGGCTGACAGCGGCGCGCCGTCCCTCGACTTCCCCGCCAGTCACCAGGGAGTGATCGGCATCCGAGGCAGTGACCCGCAAGGCGGTACGACCGCGCCCGCGGGCACCAAAGTCCTCTCAACGCTCTCCGCTCCCTCGGTGGACATCCTCACCACCACACCCAAAGCCTCCTACGACTTCTTCTCCGGCAGCTCGTTCGCGGCGGCGCAGGTCTCCGGCATCGCCGCCCTGCTGCTCGAAAAGAGCCCAAAGCTCACCCCGGCCCAACTCGCCGCCGTCATCTACAAGAC
>CAXTNS010000310.1:277-8013 GCA_964245465.1 uncultured Thermoanaerobaculia bacterium | reverse complement strand
GTTGAGTGGAGCCTGGTGCTTGCTCATCCCGTTGCCTCCTCCATTCCGTGCGGGCCGGGCATCAGGCATCCCGGCCCAGGGCTCCCAAGGTTGTCACGTCCCCCGGGGAACGGCAACCCGAGAGCATATACGGAATGGGAGGAGAGGGAGGGCCTAGTTGGCCTTCCGGGACCGCAGCCGGAAGGTCCGATGAACCGCGGCCCAGTCCTCTTTCGTCCGCATGTAGCCTTTGCCGCCGTGGAAGGTGATGCTCAGGGCGTCGTTCAGAGACCATCCGGTCCTCTTGGAATCCCGCATGGGCGGCTGGTGCAGCGATCCGAAGTCGGCTTTGCTGGGCGTGGCGAAAAGAACCAGGGTCTCCAGACCGTCGCCCGGCATTTCCGCCGTTCCCCGGTGCAGGTACTGGAAGCCCTCTGGAATGACGAGTTGGAGATCCTCATCCATCCGCAGGCCGATCAGGACCGAGCGCCCTCCTTCCAGCACCTCCTGGGACCCGTTGACCGGGTACACGGGAGAGACCTTTCCCGTCAAGCCAATGTCGAGCACGTAGACGTAAAACGGGATCCTGGAACGGTTGCGGACCTCCAGAACGAGACGGTCCCCCTCACGGAAGACCGGATCATTGCCTACTGTCAGGACCGGCGGCACGCATCGCCCTCCCTCCAGCCGGTGGACAAAAAAATCGATCTGGGCCTCCAGAGGACTGCCGGCGTTGCGGGTACCGATCAAACCTCGCTGGCGGGCCACGTTCTCCAGATTCCTGATCACGCTTTTCAAAGCCTCCGGATACCCGAGCGGGAAGATGGGCACCAAGAGGCCTCCGTCCTTTCCCACGGGAACCCAGGTCTCCTCCGGGATCGCCCCCAGCATGGGCGCGGGGTCCCCTCGACCGCAGGACTCCCGGGGCTCCAGCAGATAGACCCGCGCGTCCGCGGTCTCCTCAGAGTCAGCCTTCTTCAGGAACAGGGATGCTCCCAGGCCTGCCTCGAGCCGTCGTGCCTCGGGGTGTCCGGCAGGAGCCACGATTTCCACTCCCAGCCTCATTCCTGTCATGGGGCGAGTGAGCTCCACCGCGCGGCAGCCAGGGTGGATCGCCGCCCGCACCTTGGATGAGGTCAACTTCTCCCCCCCTCTCGTCTGCTCGAAGGTCCTGGCCTTGCTGGAGGTCACACCGACCTCGAAGACCTCCACCAAACCCAGAAACTTCGCTTCATCATCCGTGGACCGTGTGGCCGGTGCATACACCTCCCACTCCGAACCCTCGCAAACCCCGCAGACCTTGCCCCCGCCGAGAACGCTCGTGTCGCCCTCACAGCCCTCGACCACCAGATAATTCATGGGCGGCATCTCCCGGACGCCGAAGATTTCCCGGTCTCGCGCGCCTTCGACTTCGGGATGCTGGCTCCGGAACAGGGCCGCCACCTGAGGCACGACGCGCTCGAAGACCTCCCGCCAGGTGGCACCGGTGAAGCCCGGGTCCATCAACGCCTCGACCAGGTAATACGTCAGGGCGCCATGCGCGATCTTCTTCTGCTCCCCCACTCGGATCTCGTTGGACGTCTCCACGCTGCCGCAGGACATCACAGCCACGTACTTCTGCCCGAGGCGCTGCAAAGCGATGGGAGAATTCTCCCCGTCTCGAAGCAACTCGAAAGCATGCGGAGGAATCTGCGCGGCGAGCTCGGAAGAGGGCCTGGTATCTTCGGGCACGTGGCGCTGCTTGCCGGCGAAAGCGTCCCGCAGGATGGTCCCGGAGTGGCAGCAATCGAAGATCAGCGTGACATAAGGCATCTTGGCGGTGAGGCGGAGCAGCCAGAGATAGATCTCATCGTCCGTGATGTCGCGGTTTTTGAAAGGCGGCCGCCCGCTGTCGTAGGGGACCAGAGTCTCGTCCTTGCCATCCGCCTCGTCCTTCTCCTTGCCGTCCGGCTGCTGGGACCCATGGCCGCTGTAGAAGAAAACGACTTCATCGCCTTCTCCCGTCCTTTGGACCAAGGCTTCCATGGCAGCGAGGATACCGTCGCGGGTCGCCTGCCCGTCCCGCAGAACCGTGATCTGATCGCCGGTGAAACCGAATCGGCCGCTCAGGGTCTTTTGCAGGATCGCCACGTCATTGCCACACCCTTCGAGCTGCCACTCAGAACCAAAGTTCGGATACTGATCGATCCCGATGAGCAGCGCCCAACGTCCCCGAGATTCGGCTGAGGCGTTCATCTTCTACTCCACCTTCACCCGCACGGCGGGATCACCTATAACGGCATAATTGCGGGCGTCGTTGTTGGCCGTCCAGAGACCGGCAAGCTCTTCCTCGCTGAACCGTCCCCCATAGCCGATCTGCTGGATCGCCAGGGTCAGATCCGCCGACAGCTCTCCATACCGCTGATTGAAATATTCCATCGCGTAGCCCACGGGAAATCCGTCCATCAGCAACCGGAGCGCCCAATCAAAAGCTTCCAATTGGCTCAGGGAACGCCTTCCGAGGAAGGAATACGCCCAGGTCCGTTCGACATGGCCGATCACCGCCAGCGCTCCGCCGGCCGGATGCGCGAGCAGGCGCTGTGGGAGGCGAGCCACGAACGGTTGTGGCGCCAAGGCTCGTGGCGCGCTGCCGTTGCCATTGCGCATCCCGAACTCGTCCGTCGCGGGAGTGCCGACACCGTGACAGGCGAAATGAAAAGCGATCAGCCCATGGACCCGGGCATCACGGCTCACGTCATCGCCTGAGAAGTAGAGGTCTGGGGTGACGGAGCCGGTCCACTGCTTCGGACCCGGCCAGTCCTGACAGAGGAGCGCACCTTGATGGGCCCTCTGGAGGGGATCGCCGTGGAGGAAGCCCATACCATGGCTCGCCGTGAACAGGATGGCGGGCCTCTCCTCTTCTGACAGGAGACCTCCCAAACTCGCTTTGGTCGCCTCTTCAGCCACCGAACACCTCACCTCCCAGTCCCGCACCTCCTGCCATCTCTCGGGTTTCACCAGTTTCTCCGCCAGGGGACGAACGAGCCGGTCGGCGCTCAAGCTCGTCGCATAATCATCCGGATTGCTGACGCCGAAGAAAGCCAGTCGCCGCGCGCGGCCCATCTCCTTCGTCTCCGCCTCGACCACACTTTGAGCGTAGCGGGCATACTCCTCTGGAGTGTCGAAGGCGATCCGTCCCACCGCGTACTGGACGTCGAGCTGGTGCTGGAAATGGAAGGGGATCTCCTCCGGCCCTCCTACCAGAAGGAGGTAGTACGGCATGCGGTCCGGATTGACACCTCCGGTCACCGCATTGTGCTTGTCGAGGAAGTCCTCCTTGCTCTCGCCGTCACGGTATCCATCCTCGCCGCTGAATTCCCTATAGAAATGCTCGACGTCCTGGCCCGCCTGCGCCTTTCGGCGGTTCAGCAGTGGTGCCAAAGCCTCCCGGATCTCAGGGCTGGCACGCTCATGGAAAATCACCCCCCAGCCCGTGGCCGCCAGATCCTTCGGGTCGACGCCCGGCCCGAGGGCCCGTTCACTGCTCCAAGGCATCGTCCGGAGCCGCTCCACGATCTCCGCCGCCGACATGGGCGGAAACAGGTACTGACCGGACCGGCCTTCGATGCCGTTGAAGACGAAACGTTCGTTTGCTGATTGCTCGACCTCGTCTACCAAGTCCATGACGAAAGCTCCTCGTGGTGATTCACTTCGTTTCAGGGGGAAGGGTGTAGCTGATCCCGAAGGGACTGGAAGCCCGCAACTCGCCTGGGGATGATGCTCGAGTGACTCCAGCTCTGTCGTCGGGCTCGAAGATGATCTCAAGGTGAACCACCTTGCCGCGCATCTCCGGCGGGTAATTGCTGCCTCCGAGAAACGTGTAATTCCACCAGATCCACCGCTCCCCCGAGGAGAGCATCTCCTGTCTGCTGTCCGGTTTGCCAAGCATCTGCTCGACTTCGGCAGAAGTTCTCCCCTTTACCATTTCCCGAATCCTGTCAAAATCCTTTCCCGACTTGGCACGCTGTGGATTGCAGGAAGCAAGGAGCAGAAGGAGAAAATAGATACAATTCTTCATTGATTGTCGCATGCCAGATTCCTCAAAAGCGGAGAGGTAAGGACCGGTGCAGGTCGCCCGCACCGGCCCATCTGATAGTTTCAATCGTGCTTCAGCCCACCCTTCGGGCCATCGAAAGGCGGATGCCGTGGATCCGGATCCGCCACCGGCACCGGGTTCGGGGTACCGCCTGTGCCTGTAGCCGCTCCTTCGATGGGATTGTCTCGGTCATCCTTTGGATGGTCCTTCTTCGCCTCGACAGATTGTCCCTGCATGGTATCCCTCCTGGATTTTTTAGAGGTGAGGTCGAGCCACCCGTTCTTGGGTGTCACCGACCCAGTACCGTGTCCTTTTAGAAGAGACACGTGACAGCAATCGTTGTTTAGAGAGGGAAGCAGGTCCGGCGCGGTGGGGGTTCAGCGCCAATCGCCCTGCAAGACGAAGCCCGCCCAATAATAGGGGGAATGCCATCGCTCATGTCTGCTCATCCAGACTTGAGCATCTCTGAGAGCCTCGGAAGGCCTGCGATGATGCATGTACAGGCTTGTATAGAATATCTTCATGAATTCTGGCGTGGATTCATCGTCCACATTCCAAAGGCTGACCAGCACGCTCGACGCACCGGCATGGAAGAAGCTTTGTGTGAGGCCGAGGAGGCCTTCAGCCCGCATCTCCTTGCCCTGAGCGGTCTTGCAGGCACTAAGGACGACAAGGTCAGCGGGGATGTCCAGGGCCCAGATGTCGTGGACCCGGAGGAAACCGTCCAGAGGAACGCCCTGCCGATTCTTCTGGGTCAGCACAATGCCGCTGAGTCGCGGATCTTCAGGATCGATTTCCGCATGGGTCGCGAAATGGACGGTTTGAAACCGGCTCAAGAGGCCGCTCACGGCCGCTTCCTTCGTTGCGTCAAAGCCTAGCTTCGTGACCACTCTGGCTCCAGGAGGAAGGAGAGCCCTGATCGTCTCGACTTCCCGCTGAGTGTTTGGAAGGTTCTTGTATTGCCCATCCCGAAGGACCGGAGCGGCGAAGAGAACGATGTCACCGGGGGAAGGGGAACGCCGACCTCTTCGTTCACGGATGGCCGCCAGCACGGAAACAGAAGGGAGGCTCACCACGTCATGCCTCTCGAAAAGCCTTGCAGTGGGACCGCTACCCTTCTGATTGGATCCGTCCTGCGGCGAGGCAACGGCGAGAAGATGGAAAGGCACAAAGTGGAGAGCGCCATCCGGCACTATGACGAGGCTCTTGCCACCGAGGCGGTCGACGACTGGGCCAAGAAGCATTCGCCCTAAGTCTTCAGCGGCGCTGACACTCGATCTCTCATTCCAGGGTTTCTTACTGTCAGAAAGGAGGTCGTGAAACTTGCGGGCGGCGACCTCAATCTTCTCCTCGGACGGCAAGGCATGAACTTCGATCCCGTCTGGCGAGACTACAAACAAAAGGCTCCGTTCGGCTCCTAGGTGATACACCAAAAGAAGGATGTCGTCGTCCAAGTTTTGCTGAGCATTCTTCAAAGAGATCGGCGGTATAGGAGGTAACTCGACGTCTGGAGCCAGAAGACGGGCATCCAGGTTGCTGAGCCGATCCAGCGATTGGGATCGGGCCTTCTTCAACCCGTTCGCCGACTGACCAAGTTGCGTCTGTCGCTGGATCTCAGCCGTAAGATACTCGATCTTTCTTTGAATCTCCTTGCGATTCGCCGCAACCTCGGGGCTCAGGACCGGCCTCGGCGAGGCTAGCGAATCGAGGAGATTCCGGGCCTTGCGGCGCTCAGCAAACTCGAAGGCAAGGGCGATGTTCTTTACTGAGGTGTGAACTGGGGGATTGGCAACCAGCAGATCCACGAGAAGGTCATAGCACCCTCGCTGAGCCTCCAGGTACATTGCCTTCAGATCCTCCCGAACCGCTTTCCTGCGAATGGCCTCCATGAGATTGATCGCTTCTTCCGCATAATGGATGGCGACGATCGGGTTCCGGAACCTAGCCCGCGCCAAGGCATGCAAGGTCACGGCCTCCAAGTCAGAGCGTTTCTGCCTTCTGGCTTCGACTAGCACCCTCTCCAGCAGAGGCACGGCCTGCGTGGTGTCTCCCTGACGCAACAATAATATACCCAAGTTCAAGGACGCTGTCGTGATATCTTCCGGTTTCCCAATGCGACTGAGGATGGACAGCGCCTGCACCTGTGCCTCACGCGCCCGGCGAAAGTCTCCAAGTCCCTGATAGCTCAAGCTCATACCCGCAAGGACGACGGCTTCACCTCGCTGATTGTGCTCTCCCCGTCTCAGCCCCAAGGCTATCCGAGCGTGGGACAGCGCCTTATTCCACCGCCCCGACTTCTCCAAGGCCTCGGCGATTCGAGTTTCTATCTCGGCCCGCAAATCCGACGCTCCTTGCAAACCAAGAAGCTTGTAGGCCTGCCGATAAAAGTCGAGACTCTGTCCCACATTTCCAAGAGAGAAATGAACGAGCCCAATGTTGATCAGCACTTTGACCTCTTCCCCTGCATTTCCCACCGTATGCCAGATGGCTTGAGCGTCATCGTAAAAGTAGAGAGCCCTAAGGAACTCTCCTCGGCTTCTCCATACGTTCCCCAAATTGACCAACGCTGCGGCTTCTCCAACCTGGTCTCCCCACTCACGTGCAAGCCGCAACGCCTCTTCATAGTGTTCCTGCTCCAGGTCGTGCCGTTCCAATATTCCCTGGCAAATGCCCATGTAATTCCATTGGCGCACGATGCCGGCGACATCGCCGGTCGCTTTATACAGATCCAAGGCCTGATTCCTCAGCCGCAGATTCTGCTCCACCCTTTCGGACTCCTCACCCCAAACTTCCGCCGCACGCTCAATCGCGTCGGCTTGCCGACTCTTGTTTCCCAACTTCCCCCAGGCTTCACCAGCCTTGAGGAACTCGGCATACGCCTGCGGCTTGACCTCTTGCGTCTTCTTACCCACAAGAGCACGGGCGTGGTGGAAAACTTCCTCTGTTTCAGCTTCGAGACGGTCTCTCGCGTTCGCGGTTCTAATGGGCTTGGCCAAGAACCTGTAGAGTCCTGTCTGTCCATTGCCATCAACCTCGATCCGATAGCGTCCCGGAACCCGCGCCAGGAGACGGATCGCCTCAGGCCCCCTGTCCCCAGATCGCCCATCGATCGGAGGAAGCTTCCGACCACCCGGCTCCGAAATCGTCACCACAACGTCGACGCCTTCCTGTGCGACCTCTGCTTCCAAAAACTGTCCGGCGGTCAGATCGAAGGTATACCGATGTACGAATTCCGGATCGATCCGCTGGCGGTTTCGGGTGAGACGGGCAGAAATATCCTTGATTGGCTTTTCTCTTTCTTTGATCGTGCTGGATGAAATCGGCGAGGGGGGACTTGCTTTGGAGCGAGACCCACTTTGCAGAAGGAAGAGACCGAGACCCAAACATCCGCCCAGAAAAATTAGGCTGATGATGAGCCAAGTCTTAGAATTAGCCATGGCGAGGCTCCACCTCGCACAGAACCATTAATACATTGCACTAAGGCTTTGTACCAGAGGCCCCCGAACGAGGCTTAAAACTCTATTCTACCGAAGGGCAGAGATTAAAACCAGATCGAAGAAAATCTCCTTGCAATCGCTATATGCTCATTGGAAATTGACGATTTCAACTGGAAACTCACCTACAATACGCCCCCCCGAAGTTACAAGAATCTTGTAAGCGCCAGGGTCCAACCCTTTGGAGG
>CAXTNS010000310.1:0-267 GCA_964245465.1 uncultured Thermoanaerobaculia bacterium | reverse complement strand
CCCTCTCTTCCTCAAGCCGGAGCGGCTCCAAACAATTTTGCCCATGTTGTCTCGGATCTCAGCCCGGCATTCTCCATAAGGCTCCTGGAGACCATAGAGCGTGAATACAATGATATCTCCCGGAGACACTGCTATGGTTTCGGCGTCCTCCTCAGGCCCACTTCGCTCCAACAAGGTATTGGATGGAAAGGAGGACACCAGTGAGGCGCTCGCTTCCGGTGAGCGAAGGGCATACACCGACAACCCCACCACCCCCACCAGCAGGAC
>CAXTNS010000309.1:0-8016 GCA_964245465.1 uncultured Thermoanaerobaculia bacterium | reverse complement strand
GGCTCGGGCTGATCCACGATCTGCCCGGGGCGGCGGAGGTGGTGGGGAGGATCGTCGAGGAAGCGAGGATGGCGATGGCGAAACTCAACGCCCGCCCGTGAAGATCCGCCGCACCGTCTCCACTGTATCCGCCTCCGCCGCCGTCTTGTCCTCCCGGTAGCGCTTGACCCTGGCGAAGCGGAGGGCCATGCCTCCGGGGTACTGGGGGCTTTCCTGGACGTCGCTGAAGGCGATCTCGGCCACCAGCTCGGGACGGAGGTAGACGGTCCAGCCGTCCGTGCCGAGGGCGATCTCCTGGAACTTCTGGGTCTGCCAGGCGAGCATGGCGTCGGTCAGCCCCTTGAAAGTCTTGCCGAGCATCACGAAGCCGCCGTTCTCGGGATCGCGGGCTCCCAGGTGCAGGTTCGACAGCCAGCCCCGGCGCCGGCCATGGCCCCATTCGGCGGCCAGGATCACCAGGTCCAGCGTGTGCGCGGGCTTCACCTTGAGCCAGGAGAAGCCGCGCCGGCCCGCCTCATAGGGCGCGTCCGTGGCCTTGGCCATGATCCCCTCGTGGCCGCGGGCCAGGGCTTCCTCGAAGAAGGCGTCCGCCTCCTCGGCGTCGGCGGTGACGATGCGGGGGACGGCGAGGCCCGGCACTGTCTCGCCGAGCGCCGCGAAGCGCTCCCCCGCGGGCCGGTCGATCAGGTCCTGGCCGTCCAGGTGAAGAAGATCGAAGAAGAAGGGCGTCAGGGGAAGCTCGCCCCGCAGGCGCGCCACGTCGAGCTTGCGGCCGAAGCGGCGCATGGTGATCTGGAAGGGGTGAGGCGTGAGATCCGGCCGCAGGGCGATGACCTCGCCGTCCAACAGGAGCTGCCGGGCGGGCAGGGCCTGGACGGCCTCGACCAGCTCGGGCACGGCGTGAGTGACCTCGTTGCCCCGGCGGGAGTAGACGCGGACATCCCCCTCCGCCTTGTGGACCTGGACGCGGGCGCCGTCGAGCTTCAGCTCCAGGGCCGCCTCGCCCAGCCGTTCGAGAGCCTCGGAGACGTCCCCCGCTGGCTGGGCGAGCATGGGCTGGAGGGGACGGAAGAGCTGGAGGTGGAAACGGCCGAGCCCCGGCCGGCCTTCGGTCAGCACGGCCCGCGCCACTTCCGGCAGCTCGCCCGCGAGCATCAGGGCCCGGCGCACCTCGTCCGCCGGCACTTCCGCCGCCGTAGCAAGGGCCTCGGCCATGAGACCGGCAAGCGCGCCCTGGCGGAGCTCGCCGTAAATGAGGCGCACCAGGAAATCCTGCTCCTCGCGGGTCGCGCGGGCGAGGAGGCCTGAGAGGAGGCGTCCCCGCTCCGCCGTGGAGCCCGCGCCGCTCACCGAGGCAATCCTCTCGAAAGCGGCGTCCACCTCCAGAAGAGGGAGGGACGGCGCCGTGGCGGCCGATCCCGGCATGGCGTTCCTCACCGCGGCGCCGCCCAGGCCGATCCGCCCCTGCCGCAGGTGGCCGGAGAGGAAGGCCACGGCGACATCGATCTCTTCCGGGGCGAGGCGGCGCAGCAGGTCCGCCAGGGCGCCGTTTTTTTCCGAGCGTGAGCGGGTCTCCGAGACCCGGCGAGAGGTGGCGACGAGGTCGGCGAGCAGCATTGAGGATCGAAATCTCCTGGCCGGAGAGAGAGCCGGCTCCTGAGAGGATAGGATATCTCGAATGGATAGAAGAGTTTGAGGTCTTTTGATGAACTTTGATCCAGTATTTGAGGACTCTTGATAAGGCGCTACCCTACACTCCGAATCAACAAGAGGGACCTGAAGGCGCGAGAGCGAACAAGGGGACCTCGGAAGTCCGGAGTAGAGCAGTTCTTGTTTTTATCTTGTGAAGTCTCTTAGGGGGACACAGGGCCCGGGTGGAGCGATCCCCCCGGGCTTTTGTGCGTTTGGGACCAGGAAAGACGGGCTATCCTAGGAGGTCGTGCTCCTCCAGCGTCTGCTTTTGGCCGTCCTCTTCGGCCTGCTGCTCGTCGGGCAGGCTCCGGCCCCCTCCATCCATCCCATGGCGAGGGATCTCGACCGGCTCGGGTTTCCCGTAACCACGGGAGCCGCTCCGGGGTACGTCGACGAGCGGTCGTGCGCTCTCTGCCACACCCAAATCTCCGATTCCTACCGCGAGAAGGGCATGGCCCGGGCCTTCCGGCGCCCACGGCCGGAGGCGGACATCGAGGCCTTCACGGCACCGCCGTTCATCCACGCTCCGTCGGGGCAGAGCTTCCAGATCGTCCGGCACGGCGAGCGGCTGGTCTTCCGGCGCTGGCAGACCGATCCCGCGGGGAAGCCCATCAACGTGTTCGAGCAGGAGGTGGACTGGATCCTCGGCTCGGGTGATCACGCCCGGATCTATCTCTACCGGACCGGCGGGGGCGAGCTCTACCAGCTCCCCCTGGCCTGGTACACGCAGACACGGAGCTGGGGGATGGCTCCGGGCTTCGACCGGCCGGACCACGACGGGGTGCTCCGCCGGATACGGCGCGAGTGCGTCTTCTGCCACGCCTCCTATCCCGACCTGCCGGCCGGAGCTGACGCCTATGGCGCCCCCCAGATCTTCCCGGCGCGGCTGCCGGAAGGGATCGGCTGTCAGCGCTGCCACGGGCCGGCCGCCGAGCACGTGGGGCTTGCCCTGGGCGGGGTCGGAGACCGGGAGGAGATCCGGAGCAGCGTCTTCAATCCCGGGAATCTCCTCCCGCCAAGGCGCGACGAAGTGTGCATGGGCTGCCATCTCCAGCCTTCGGTGGCCCTCCCCGGCCTGCGCCGCTTCGGCCGGAGCGACTTCTCCTTCCGGCCCGGCGAGCCTCTCTCGGATTACCTCGTCCAGGTGGACGTGGAGGAAGAGGGTCGGACCGCCGCGGACCGCTTCGAGATCAACCACCACCCGTACCGGCTGCGCCAGAGCCGCTGCTTCCGTGAGAGCGGAGGAGCCCTTTCCTGCCTCACCTGTCACGACCCGCACCGCCGGGTGCCGGAAAGCGAGCGGGTCTCCCATTACCGCGCCGCCTGCCTGACCTGTCACGAGCAGCCCCACCCCGACGAACTCGCCCTTCGGCAGGGGGACTGCGCCTCCTGCCACATGCCAAAACGACGGACGGAGGACGTGGTCCACGTGGTGATGACGGATCACCTCATCCGGCGGGCTCCGGGCGGACCGGAACTGCTCGCTCCGAGGGCCGAATCCGAGCCGGTGCTCACCGGCATTCATCTCCTCGACAAGCAGGACGTCCCCGACCCTCTGGGAGAAGTCTACCGAGCCGCTGCCGTAGCGCGGATGGCCAGCACGGCCGAGGCGGTGGATTACCTGGGCAGGATGCTGGAGACCACTCGGCCAGAGGCGCGCGAGCCGTGGCTCGACCTTGCCCAGGGGCAGCTCCGGCGCCGCCGGTTCGCGGAGGCCGAGCGTGCCCTCTCGAAGGTCCTGGCGCGCTCGCCGGAAGATCCCCTCGCGCTCGAATGGCGGGCCCTGGCCCGGACCGGCCAGGGCCAGCCATTCGAGAGCGAGGAAATCCTGCGGCGGGTCGTGGCCTCGGGGCCCGGGAGAGCCGATGCCGAGTACAACCTGGGACGACTCCTCGCCGCGCGCGGCCGGACGGGGGAGGCGGAAGAGCACCTCGTCCGGGCCGTGGCGGCCCGCCCTAACCTCCAGGTGGCCTGGTACCACCTGGGCGAGGTCCGCGCCGCCCTGGGCCGGAAGGAGGAGGCCCTCCCCTGCTGGCGCCGTGCCTTGGAAATCGATCCCACCCACACCCCCTCCTATCTGTCCCTGGGCAAAACGCTCCTGGCTGGAGGTGACCGCGCGGAGGCGCTCCGCTGGCTCCGGCACGGCGCCCGGGCCGCCGCACGCCCGGACCAAGTCGCCCCAGCTTTGCAAGAAGCGGAAAGGGGACGGGAAGAACCGGCCTCAAGGGGAGGAGGATCTACAAAAAAACCAGGATTTTGAGATCTTTTGATGAGCTTTGAGCCAATATTTGAGGACTCCTGATAAGACACTGCCCTACACTCCTGATCAACGAGAGGGACCTGAGGACGCGAGAGCGAACAAGGGAACCTCGAAGCAGTCGAAGGATTGAAGTTCTTTTCTTATCTTTTGAAGTCTCTTTGGGGGGACCGGGGCCCGGGTGGAGCAATCCACCCGGGCCTTCGCGTTTGATAGGGTCTGATTCCCATGGCGACAGACGGCACCAAAGAGGTTCAGGCCTACTACCAGCGCATCCTCCCCTACTACGATGCTGAGCTGGCCGACCGGGGCGACGCCGGGCTGTGGGCCTGGGCCGCCTCCACTCCCGAGGGGTGCCGCGTTCTGGAGATCGGCTCGGGCACGGGACGGGCCACGGCGTTCCTGTCGCGGAGCGCCGCCCGTGTGGTGGCCTTCGACCTCTCCCCGGAACTAGCGGCCGTGGCTAAGCGCCGCTTTGTAGAGAATCCAAGCGTCTCCTTCTTCGTCAGTGACATGCGGTACCTGGAACTGGCGATCCGCTTCGACCTGATCACGGCGGTGGACGACCCCTTCGTCCATCTGATCGAGGATGAGGACCGGCAGAGCGCTTTCGGGACCGTAGCCGACCACTTGGTGCCGGAGGGTCGGTTCATCCTCGATGCGGCCTGGATGTCGCCGGGTCAGCGCCGCGCCGCCGGGAGGCCCTCCGGCCTGGTGAAAGAGCACTCGAGAGATCGTCTGCGGGTTCGGGAGGTCTGCCATTGCGATCCCGGGACACGCCTCTGCCACACACGGTTCGAGTACCACCTGGACGGAGAGCCTACCGTCGCGGCCACCTTCCGGGGCCGGCTGTGGTCGCTTGCCGAGCTCAGGCACCGCGCCCGGGCCGCCGGCCTCCGGATCACCCACCTCTGGGGCGACTATGACCGCCAGCCCTGGATTCGGGAGACCTCGCCGCGCCTGATCGCGGAGCTGCGGCGAAACGGGTAACCGGACGCCGGCCACGGCCTCAACGAACAGGCCACCCACGACCCCACCGCTGGCTGCCCGAGCAGGTGGGGATCGAGAAGCCCTGATTCAGTACGCTTCCGCGCGGCGGCCCCTCAGGAGCTTGCCGCCGACGAGGGCCACCACGCCGAGGCCCACCAGCATGGGCGGCACCGGATCGAAGACGGGCGGCGGCAGGGAGACCACGCCCCGCTCGTCGGTCACCGCCGGCCGGCCCACGTAGCGGCCGTGCTGGGGGATCAGCTCGTCGAAATGGTGGGCCAGGTCGTTCAGCTCCCGCCGGAGCCGCCCGCCGTACATGGGGATCCCGTGCCCCGTGACCGCCACGGAGGGATCGAGGTGCGCAAGGGCCAGGACGGAGTCCCGGGCCGATTCCCAGTCGGGGGTGAAGTAGGCCGGCGGACGCGAGACTTCCGGCTTGCGGGTGATCACCGACAGGAGAGACTCCTGGCGCATGGTCACGAAGGCGTCGCCCACGACCAGCGCCTGGTCCTCATCCCGGAAGAAGGAGACGTGGCCCGGCGTATGCCCCGGCGTGGGGACCCACCGCCAGCCGGGCAGTCCCGGTACGCTGCCGTCCTCCGGCAGGGTCTGCACCCGGTTCCCCAGATCGAAAGGTCCCTTGGGGAACGCGCGCGAGAGCAGCTTCGCGACGGCGCCGCCGTCCACGGTGGGGTCCTGGGGCGGATAGGGAGATCGGCCGGTGAGGTACGGCATCTCCAGCCGGTGCGCGTAGAGGGGCGCGTCCCAGCGGTCCGCCAGCGCCTGGGCCGATCCCGTGTGGTCGAAGTGGCCGTGGGTCAGGAGGATGGCCGACGGGCGGGACATGTGGCCGAAGCGCCGCTCCGCCTCGCGCATGATGGCGTGCTCGGAGGTCGGCATGCCGGAGTCCACGAGCACCCAGGACCGGTCTCCCGCCCGGCGTGGGCCGACGAAGCAGACGTTCACCATGGGGAGCTGCAGGCAGGCGATGTCCCGCGCCACCTCGACGAGCCTGGCCATGCGACGGCTTCCGTTGTTCTTCTGAAGAGCTTTGTCCTTCATCGCTTCGTCCTCTCTGGAGAGATTTCAGGTGGGTAGACCTCGGAGGCAAGGGGACCGATCCGTCGGCCCTCTCCTGAATCTTTGCAACGCGGGTGCCTGCAACTAGGCGACGTAATCGAAAACGGGTGCCTCGATGACGCGGACCGGCTTCTCGCCTCCCTTGATGATCTCTCGGAGACGATCCACCGTTTCAGGAGCGAAGAACTGCTCCCCGGTATCGGTATCCACACGGGCCGGGACGTTCTCGATGACGAAGAGCCTGCCGTTCATTTCCAGGGTGTAGGTGACAGCCTGTTCAACCAGATTTTCTTCCTTATTGATCGGCACGTCTGTTCCTCCTCGTCTTGAAATTGATCCAAACCCCGGGGTCCGGCTCGTATACAGTGATGATCTTGATCAAGGGCCGTGAAGGATAATTGCATTGGACGTGAAGAGGGCGCCCCACTGCCGTGAAACCCAGGATAAGGCAGCTCGGACCATATTTGTCTTCAGGGTAGACCTCAATGATCTGCCCATTGGCAATCGCGTCCCGGATCTCTTGGATTCGGATGTCCCGCAAAAGGGTCTGATCGACCGCATGCTTGGAAAACTCGAGCCTTCCGTTCCCGATCTTGCTTCGGATATCGTCGATCAGAGCCATACGAAGTCTTCCGGATCATCCTGAAAGGATAGCACCCCGCGACAGGGCCGCTGGACACCAAGCGGCCTGTCCAATCTCCCTACCGCCCCGGCCGGTTGAACTTCTTCATCAGATCCTCCACCGAGGCCGCCGGCTTGGGCGCGGGCTTCGCCGGGGGACGCGCTCCCTTGCCACCGCCTGAGGGGGCGTTGCGATCGGGACGGCCGCCGCGGCCCGCGCTCCCCGTGGCCTGGCGGCCCTCGGCGGGCGGCTGCTGGAGGGCCTTGATGGAGAGGCCGATGCGCTCGCGCTGGTAGTCCACCTCGAGCACCTTCACCTTGACGATCTCCCCCACCTTGACAGCCTCCCGGGGGTCCGCCACCCATCGGTGGGTCAGCTCGGAGACATGGACGAGACCGTCGCGGTGGACCCCGATGTCCACGAAGGCACCGAAATTGGTGACGTTCGAAACCCGGCCTTCGAGCACCATGCCCGGCTGGAGGTCCTTGACGCTGGTCACGTCCGAGCGCCACTCGGGGGTCTTGAACTCGGGGCGCGGGTCGCGGCCAGGACGGATCAGCTCGTTGCGGATGTCCTCCAGGGTGAACTTGCCCACGTTGTGCTCGGCGTCGGCGAAGCGGCTGAAATCGAGCTTGCCCACGAGATCCGTGTTGCCCACCAGGTTCGAGACGGGCACGGCAAGGGCCTGGGCCATCTTCTCCACCACCTCGTAGCGCTCGGGATGGACGGCCGTGCGGTCGAGCGGGTTCTCCCCCTCGCGGATGCGCAGGAAGCCCGCGGACAGCTCGAAGGTCTTGGGGCCGAAGCCCGTCACCTTGAGAAGGGCCTTGCGGGAACGGAACGGGCCGTTCGTATCTCTATGGTGGACGATGGCGTTGGCCGTGCGCTCGGAGAGGCCCGAGACCCGCCGCAGCAGGGGGGCCGAGGCCGTGTTCAGCTCCACGCCCACGCGGTTGACGGCGCCCTCGACGGCCGTGTCCAGCTCCCGTTCCAGGGACTTCTGATCGACGTCGTGCTGGTACTGGCCTACGCCCAGGGAGCGCGGCTCGATCTTGACCAGCTCGGCGAGCGGGTCCTGGAGCCGGCGGGCGATCGAGACTGCCCCCCTCAGGGAGACGTCGAGCGTGGGCAGCTCCTCGCGAGCTACTGCTGAAGCCGAGTAGACGGAGGCGCCCGTCTCGGGGACGATGGCCACCACCACCTTGTCGAGCCCCGCCTCCTGCACGGCCTTACGAGCGAAGGCCTCGGTCTCGCGGCTGGCCGTGCCGTTCCCCACCGCCACGGCTTGGACACCGTGCTTCTTGATGAGGGAGATGACGGTCTTCGCCGATCCCGCTTCGTCCGCGTGGGGCTGGATGGGATGGATGACGTCCGT